>CAXNGR010000623.1:0-3433 GCA_964201265.1 Verrucomicrobiaceae bacterium | reverse complement strand
TCGCACACGGCCACAAGTTCCCACATGGGATGATTCGACATCGCGGTCATGTCACTCATCGACATGCCTGCCGCGCCGAAGGCCGCATGACGCAGCTTGCCATTCGGAGACGCGGCCCGCACACCACCGGTGGTGACCCAGGGGGCGGCAAAGAGCGTGGCGGCAGACTGGCGGATGAAATGGCGGCGGGATTGCATGCGGGATGGCGTGAGAGGTGAGAAGTCAGACGTGAGAGGTCGGATGAGCGCGAAAATACGTTGCGCTGGCGGCGCATCTTCCGTTTTCTCCATTTTCAAAACACATGAACGAACTCCCCGCCCGCCTGCAAGCCATCCGCGACCGCATTCAAACCGCCGCCGCACGCTGCGGGCGTGATCCTGCGACGGTCGAACTGCTTGCGGTGTCGAAGACTCATCCCGTGGAGGTGATCCGGGAGTCGGTGGAGGCTGGGCAGCTTCTCTTTGGTGAAAACAAGGTGCAGGAGATTCTCGCCAAGGCTCCGCAACAGCCCGCCGAGCTGCACTGGCACCTGATCGGCCATCTTCAGTCCAACAAGGTGCGCAAAGTGCTGCCGCTGGTAAAGGCTATCCACAGCATCGACTCGCTGGATTTGGCGCGGGACGTGAACCGCATCGCCTCGGAGCTGGGTTTGACTGCCAAGGTTTATCTTGAGGTCAATCTGGCCGAGGAAAGCACGAAGCACGGCTTCAAGGTGGAAGAACTGCGTGCCAGCCTGGAGGCGCTTCATGGTCTGGACCGTCTCCACATCCAGGGGCTCATGTGCATCCCGCCTTATGAGGCCGATCCTGAGCTGAGCCGCCCGTATTTCACCCGGTTGCGTGAGTTGCGTGATGAATTGGAAAAAAGCGGCGGAAAGCCACTGCCGCTGCTTAGCATGGGCATGAGCCACGACTTCGAGATCGCCATCGCGGAAGGCGCGACCATTGTGCGCGTCGGCAGCGCCCTCTTTGGCGAACGTCCACGCAAGGCGGACTGATCACATCTCCAGGAAGTTCTTCAGCAGGCGTTTGCCTTCCTGCGTGAGGATGGACTCGGGATGGAACTGCACGCCGTGAATGGGCAGCTCCTTGTGGCGCAGGCCCATGATCTCGGATTCATCGTCGCTGGCAGTGGCGGTGATTTCGAGGCAGGAGGGCAGGGTATCACGCTTCACGAGCAGGGAGTGATAACGCGTGGCCTCAAACGGCTCCGGCAGGCCTTTGAATACGGACTGGCCGCTGTGATGAATCATCGACGTCTTGCCGTGCATGAGGCGTCCGGCGCGGACGACATCGCCACCGAACACATGACCGATGGCCTGATGACCGAGACACACACCGAGCAGCGGGATGGATTTTCCAAAGCGCTCGATCACCGCGCAACTGATGCCCGCTTCCTTCGGCGTGCAAGGTCCGGGAGAGACGCAGATGTGGTCGGGCTTGAGCTTTTCGATCTCCTCCAGCGTGATCTGGTCATTGCGACGGATTTCCATGACGGCTCCCATCTCGCCGAAGTACTGGACGAGGTTGTAGGTGAAGGAGTCGTAGTTGTCGATGATCAGGAGCATGCTTGGGCTGTTCCAGGTTCAGAGTTCAAGGTTCAAAGCTTCTCAGAAGCCGCGCACGCTGAGGATGGTGTCGAGTTCGCGCTGGAAGACGGGGATGTCAGCGGCAGGCGGCTGGTAGCCCGGGGTGGGGCCGCGCATGCCGAAGCGGCCCATCTGGTCCATGAACCACATGACGCTGTTGCCATCGCTGAAGGTGGCCTGGCCGCTGATGACTGCGCCAGCGGGAGGGACTTCATCCACGGTCACTTTCAAGTCGCCACCGCCTGCGGGCAGATCGGCGGCGGCATCGCCTGGAAGCGCGGTTTCAGCTTCGGCAGTTGGCTCAGGCGGAGGGGCGGGCTTTTCCTCTGGCGGCACTTCGCGCGGCTTGTCCTGGATTTTGACGCCCAGCTCCAGGATGAGCAGCCGCGCCTCCATGTAGGTGAGTGTCAGCGCAAACTCGGCGCGGAGGCGGTCCTGGATTTGATTGAGGTTGGCGCCTTCAGCGGCCCATTGTTCGACGAGTTGACGCTGCTGCGGGGATAGATTGGCCATGAGGGTGTTTTGCGAGGCGGGAAGAACGTGAGGATCAGCCGTTCATCTTGTCAGTGATGAGATGGGAGAGGGCGGCGGCTTTTTGATGCAGCGCCTTGACCTCATCATGCGTGAGGGCTTTGCCCTCGGGAACATCGACCACCGGCATCAATTCCTCAATGCCCTTGCGCAATGCTTGAAGCGTGACGTTCTTCATCAGGCTGGGATGCAGGCTGTCGAGGCTCATGAGGTAATACTCGGCGATGTCCCGGCGCGAAAGCTGGCGGGTTTTTTCCTCGGCGTAATTGTCAGCGATGCTCTGGGTGGAGATCTCCAGCGCCCGCAGCCAGCCGCCCAGGCTGATCAGATGCGCAATGTCCACGTCCCGCAGCAAGACCATCTCGGCCTCGACGTCGGCCTGCGTTTTCGCCAGTTCGACACGCAGGTCCTGCCAGTTGCCCTTCAGGCTGTATTCAAACAGGCTGCCCGTGTGCTTGTTCATGCGGTTGCCCGCGCCGAGCGCCTTGCCGTACTTAATCATCGCCCGGCCCACAGCCTCCATTTCTTCCACCTTCTCGCATTGCACGATGAGGAAGCCGTCGGCGATGAGCGTGCCCAGGCCCATGGATACCAGAATGCGGTCCGCCGGGGTCTTGTCGGTGAAGGGGCGCTTCAGGTTGTCGTAGCTCAGCTTGCCCACATGATTGAGCATGTCGAAGAGCTTGCGGATCGAGGGTGTGGTGAACTCGTTCACGCCAAACTCCTCACGCACATGCTCATCCCCCACGATGTCCTCCGGGATGGGGTTTTTCGGCGGGGCGGGCGGTGCTGCCTCCTGGGCAGCGAGCGGCAGCGCCAAAGCCGTGGCGAGAACGAAAAGCTGCGTCTGAGAAAGAAGTCCGCGAGTCATGATGGGCGATGATACGGAGTCGCTCAGCGATTTCCAGCGCGAGTCTGGAAAAGTCTCTCCCAGTGCCAAATCGCTACAATTCCTCTCCAAGCGACGTTTGATGGACCTCATCATGCGCCTGCTCCTCTCTTTCCTCGTCATCGCCGTCCTGAACTTGCCTGCTCAAGAGGCACCACCCGCGCTGACGGAGTACCTGGGCCGCCAGATCGCCCGAACGATGCACTGGAAAGGCGCGGAGTGGCTGATGCGCCGCGTGCGTGAGCAGGAGGAGGGCCCCAGCAAGATGCGGGAGCAGCTCCAGGTAAAGCCCGGCATGGTCATCTGCGACATGGGCTGCGGGAACGGGTACCACACCCTGCCGCTGGCCGAGATGGTCGGGGAGAAGGGCAAAATCCTCGCCGTCGATGTGCAGCCACAGATGATCGAGATGCTGCGCCAGAACA
>CAXNGR010000622.1:0-3438 GCA_964201265.1 Verrucomicrobiaceae bacterium | reverse complement strand
GATCTCGAAGGTCGCGTGAATGCGGCCCCGTTCAGTTTTTTCAATGTGCTGGGAGATTCTCCACCCATCGTTGGTCTATGTCCTGGGGATCGTTCACCCGGCATGCCGAAGGACACGGCGCGAAACATCCGCCTGACACATGAGTTCGTGGTGAATCTCGTCGATGAGGCGATTGCCGAGAAGATGAACCTTTGCGCCGCCTCGCTGCCATCGGGTGAGAACGAACTGCTGCATGCCGGACTCACCGCCGTGGCCAGCAGCGTCGTCAAACCGCCGCGCATCGCCGAAGCTCCTGCCAGTCTCGAGTGCCGCAGCCACAGCATCATTGAGATCGGCGACAACCGCCTCATCATCGGCGAAGTCCTCCGCGTCCATGTGCGCGATGACATCTTCGATCCCGAAACTTGGCTCGTGAAGCCCGGCACCTACCACCCCATCGGCCGCATGCAGAGCCCGCATTGGTATTGCCGCACGCGGGAGATGTTTGAGCTGAGGCGGCCAAGGTGAAGGGATTGACCAAGTCTCAAGTTTGTTTCTCAGGCTCCCAAGAAGGGCAGCTTTGCCGGAGCTTCATCTTCGATACCGACGACATCGCCGCCGTCGTGGCGGAATCCTCCCGTCACAAATGCGCCTGCTGCTGGAAATACCTCCTGGATGTCGGAACGCATGACGGGCATCCGACGCGGTGTGGAGTCGGTAAGGTGAATATGCCAAGGCTAAATGCTGTTTTGCTCACCTTCGGTAATCACCTTTGGCGTACCACTCTCAAAAGCAGTGCGAAGTTGCGTCCAAGGCACGGAAAAATTCCGTGAAACGGGTATGCTATCTCAGTTGCTCATTTCATGTGTAGGCCCTGGTTCATCATCCCCTGGCAAGCCGCGCCCAAACCGAAAGCCAATCGGTAAAGGGAGCAAGGTTCAACCGCCGGATGCGGAAAACCGCACGTCCGGTGGTGTGGAAGGGGCACAGGTCGCAATCCCCGTGACCCCATCCGATCTCAGAGCAATGGAGCGCACGCGTCCCGCCTGCCGGCGTCAGCGTCCCGCTGAAGTCCGTCCCTGCGCATTCATCGGTCTGCTGTGGTCAAACTGGTTGGCGAGACCTTTGCGGACGGTTTTCCGCGAGGACGCGAAAAACAGCCTGCGGGACGCAGGCGGTCCCTCATAGCTTCGGTGGCGCGGGCTTGATCGGTGCCTGCAGGCCGCTAACGACGCCTTTGGCCTTCGTCGGGCGTTTGTAGATCGTGTCACCGCAGGCGATGAACAACTCGCTGAGGTCTTTGCCACCGAAACACACGTCGTAGGGCTGCTGGGGCGTCGGGATGATGAAGTTCACGCGTCCGGCTTGATCGCAGACCTGGATACCGAGGGAGGTGGCGACGTAGAGCCAGCCGTTGGTGTCCACGCAGAGGCTGTCGGCAGTTCCCCCATCCAAATGGTAGAATGGTTCGGCATTTCCCACGGGCCCGCTTGCATCAATGCTCACAACAAACACAACCGAACCTGCGCCCATGTAGAGCTGCGTCTGATCGGGGCTCAAGCAAAGGGAATAAGCTTCCGGAGGCCATGATGTGCCTGGACTGCGTGTGTAGTTGCCATCCTGCAACGTTCCTTTTTTGAGTGGAAAGGTGCACAGCGAACGGTGCTGCGAGGCATAGACCCTTCCTCCATGGCTAACTGCCAAGGCGAAACAGGGTCTTGAAGCATTGAGCAGCAATGGACCCATCGTTGATTCGGCTGGCTTTAAAAATTCCTTTTCTTTCTCATCAAAGGTCCAAAGCATCGCTTTGGCAGGAATAGGAACGAGCTGGAAATAGGGTTGTTCGACTTTGATTCGTTCAGCGTGGTCATTGATGCGCACAATGATCGGCTCACGACCATACGCGTATACCACGCCTTGGGAATCCCCTGTGATTTTCAGAAGATCTTCAATGGATTCGTCTGCTGTCGTAAGCACACGATCTTTTGGAAACGGCGGCCTCTCATATACTTTCTCCCAATCCCCGTCCCCGACCACCTCATAACCCTTCCACTTTGACTCGCCCTTCGGATTCGCCTTCACTTCGATATTCGTCTGCCAGTCGCGCCAGAGCCAGCGCATGACATCGGGGAAGATTTGAGAGGCGTGTTTTTGATTGTGGCCGCCCTCGCCCCAGGCGTGGTTCACGTCGTAGCCGGCCCAGCTGAGGCTGCGTTCCATCATCTGGTTGGCCATCCACCAGTCGCCGCAGTAGAGGTTGTTGTCGCCGGTGCCGCTTTGCAGGAAGATGCGGAGGGGCTTGGGCTCGAATTTGCGGACGAGGACGGGCAGTTGATCGGCCCCGTGAATGCCGACGTAGGTGCCTACGCCGGTGAAAACACGGCGGAAGCGATCCGGGCGATGCCACGCGGCCATGAAGGCGCAGATGCCGCCGCTGCTGTTGCCGGAGATGGCGGCGTGATTGGGATCGGTGCTGAGCTGGAGGCCGTACTTGGCCTCGATGGCGGGCAGGAACTCGTCGATGAGGAACTGCGAGTAGGTGGGCGTGATGCTGTCGTACTCGTAGCTGCGGTTGAAGCGCGGCAGGGCGTTGTCATGCGCGGCGGGAACGACGCCGGGCTTGATGAAGATGCCGACGAGCGGCGGGATGTCTTTCTTCGCGATGAGATTGTCGAAGACGACAGGTGCCTGATAGATGACGCCGTCCTGGAAGACCATGAAGGCGGCGGGCTTCGTCTTGTCGAGGCCTGCGGGCAGGTAGATCTGGTAGTCGCGCAGCGTGCCGGGGAAGACGCTGTCTTCTCTGGCAGTGAAGCTGTCCTTGAGCAGCGTGCCCTTCGGCACATTCGGCTGCGGCTTGGAGTCGGCGGTGAGTGGGAAGTCAGGCTCTGCTCGAAGACATGGGACCGATAGGAGGAATAGGATGGATGGGAGAAGCGAGCGCATGACGCCATGCTGGCAGAAACGCCATCGGCCTGCCAGCCTCTTTTGCGCCACGCTCCCTGACCGGAGTGGCGTTCGCGTTCTGGCGAAGGCGCCTACTCGCCGGGGAGGGGCTCGGTGGGCCAGGTTTCGACCCACGGCAGGCCGTAGGCGTTGAGGTCGGCCATGAAGGGGTCGGGATTGAGCTGTTCCACGTTCCAGACGCCGGGCTGGCGGTATTCGGCGGGATTGGTGAGGAGCTGGCGGGCGGCGATCATGGCGGGAACGCCGGTGGTGTAGCTGACGCCCTGGCTGTTGGTTTCGCGATAGCACTCCTGATGGTCGCAGATGTTGTAAACGTAGTAGCGCTTCGGCTGGCCGTCCTTGCCGGTGCCTTCGATCCAGTTGCCGATGCAGGTCTTGCCCTTCGTATCAGCACCGAGGGTGCCGGGCTCGGGAAGGAGGGTCTTCAAGAACTCGATCGGGATGATTGGCGTGCCTTTGTGCATGACGGGGTCGATGCGGGTCATGCCGACG
>CAXNGR010000621.1:0-3440 GCA_964201265.1 Verrucomicrobiaceae bacterium | reverse complement strand
GATTCCTGCTCCCAGCCGTCGCCCATGTCGTTGTTGAGGCAGATCAGCATCACCATGCGGCCACGGTCGTCATGCACCGCGCGGAAGATGGGCTGGGCGGCATCGGGACGGATTTCGTTTCTCGTGGTGTTGCGGGTGCCCTTGTGCTTGTGCGCCCAATAGACATTGCTATGCACCTGAGGTGGGGCTGGCAGGTCGAAGACGCAGTGAAAAAGGGGATGATCCGGCTTGAGTTCGGTAAAGCTGCGGTCCGGCCAGATCTTTTTGAAGGTGGCCGCAAATACCTGCCACTCCTCCCCGCCCCAGAAGTCATCCATCAGGATGAAGCCGCCCTTGAGCATGTACTCGCGCAACACGCGTGCCTGTTCGTCACTGATGTCCATGTTACTCGGCTCAGAAACGTAGAGGAAGGGATGATGGCGGAGCTGCTCGGCGTCGATGTCAATGATGACCGGGAACGGATTCACCTGCACCGAGGTGAGCTGGTGGAGCCGCCAGGAGAAATTCAGCTCGGCCTCGGGATAATCCGCCGTCCATCGCCCTCCTCGACGGACGGGGTAACTCAGCCGCGCAAAGGTGAAGACGTCCTTGGGCAGCTCCGCTGACACCTTCCACACCGGCAGGTTCCGGCCGTAGTGCCGCCAGCCGCGGAACTGCCGCGCGTCATGCGGAAATTGCACCTCCCGGCCCTTGTAAACGCCACGACGAATCTCCGGTGCCACCTGGGAAAGTGAACTCCCCAACGCCAGCAGCCCAAGGCATGGCAGCAGCCATTTCCAAAATCTCATGGTCTGGTTTTACCCAAAAAGACGACTCAAACACCATTCTTTTTTTGCGCCGATCTCAGCCACGAATGCTGGCGTGAAAGTAGGCTTGTTGCTGTGCAACAAGCACTCCTGTTCCACAGAAACAGGGCTACTTCAGCTTGTTCACTGTGTAATAGGCCATGCGATGCCAGAGCGGGGTGCCGTCCTTCGACTTGAGCTGCGGCAACTCAAACTCATGCACATAGCCGGTGCGCAGATTGCCGATGCTCACTTCCAGCGTCAGGCCATCGTCGCTCAAGGTGGAGGAGGTGATTTCCAGCGGCTTCGCATCAAGTTCCTCGCCGCCGTACTTGCTCTGGAATGGATAGGTGTAGCTCTGGCCGGTCGGCGTGCAGAGTGAGGCTTTGTCCACCGGCAGGGTGAAGGTGAAGCGGAAGCCGGATTTCGTGAGTTCCATCTTCTGCACTTCCAGCGGCGTCTTTTTCGTCCACACGATCTTTTGCAGGCCGAAGGGTCGGTTGCCCTTGCTGTTCCAGCCGCGGTTCGACTCGCCCACGACGAGCGATCCATCCGGCAATGTCGTCAACGCCAACGCCGCGCATTGCAGGCCGTCCACGAACGGAAAACACGCGCCCTGATACTCGCCGCCCACTTTTTCCAAGAACACGCGGTTCACGCCGCTGAGCACAAACTCGCCAAGGAAGAGCTGCTTCTCAAAAGGGCCGAACTTGCCGCCGCTCTTGTCACACACGATGCCGGTGCCGCTCTGGCCCATCTTCACATACGGCAACCACACGGCGGGCGGTGTGTAGCCCTGCACCGTCTTCATCGCCTCGGCCACGGTGATGCCATCCGCCTGCTTCGCGGCGATCTTCACTGGCGACTCCGGCCGCATGGCATCGGCAATCGAGTCCGCATGCGAAAAGTAAGCGCCTTTGCGAATGTGAAACAGCGGCGTGGTGGGCATCCAGTTGCCCTGCTGATCCGTGATGAAGATTTCGCCATCCACGTCCTGTCCGATGCCGCAGGGGCTGCGGAATCCTGCGCACCACGGCTCCATCTTGCCTTCCGGCGTCGTGCGCATCACCCAGCCGCGCCAGGGCGCGTGCGTGGCATCTTCGCCAGCGCCTTTCCAGCCCTTCCCCATGCCCGCATTGAGCGAGGTGTAGAGATTGCCTTCCTGATCAAACACCGGGCCGTAGGCGTACTCGTGGTAATTGCCCGAGACGCCCCAGCCGGTGGCGGCGGTGAGGTATTCATCGGCCACACCATCGCCATTCACGTCCCGCAGCTTCGTCACCTCCACGCGTTGCGTCGCATACAACGCTCCGTCACGCCAGGCCAGGCCCAGGATCTCATGCAGGCCACTGGCAAAGCGCTTGAAGTTCGGCTTCGCACTGTCCGAGGGATTCTGCGCGATCCAGATCTCCCCTTTGCGCAACGACACCGCCAGCTTCCCATCTGGCAGCACCGCCAGACCACTCGCCTCAAAATTCACGCCCTTCGGCAGCTCATACGTCTCGATGCGGTAGTAGTCGGACTGTTCTTGAGCCAAGAGCCAAGGGCCAAGGGCGAAGAGTCCCAAACCGAGAACCGCGAACCGCGAACTGCGAACTGATGTTACCATGACAGTGCCTCCTTCGTTTCCTTGCCGTTGATCTTCACCATTCGCTCAAAGCCGTTTTTAACCGGACGCAGCGTGTCCTCCACCTGCTGACCATCCTGCCGATACAAAAACGTCGGCACACCGTCTTTGTCGAGCTTGTAGCCGCCAAACACGCGCTCGCCGGTCGCGGCGGGCAGCTCTTTCAAGTCGGTGCCCAGGGGTTTGATCGGCGTCATGGCGCGTTCCTGCCAGTTGCTCATGGCATCCAGGAAACGCCCTTTCCAAATCAGCGCCCAGCGGCTCGTCTTCGCGTCGAAGGCCGCGTTCAGGCCGCCTGGGAAGCCCACGCCGATGGCGTGCGTGCTCACGCCCTCAATGAAGCTGCGGAAAACGATCACGCGCTTCTCCACATCCGGCTTCAGTTCAAAATCCTCCGCCGACATGAGCCCCTCAGGCAGCGGCTGGCCCTCGACCTCGCGCAGATAGGTCCAGAGGCTTTCGATTTCTTGATCCGCCTTCTTGCGGCCCACAAACATCGGCGGCATGACCGTGCCGGGCTGTGTGACCTGCGGATTGAGCAGCAGCTCCTTGAAATACTCTGGCTGCAAGCGCTCCACCGTGTGTGTGAGACGAATCACCGGTGGCCCGAGCGACTTGCGGTCCTTCAAGCCATGGCAGGCCACGCAAGCGAGACCCTTGGCGCCCAACAACTGCCGCCCCAGCTCCGCGCGATGATGCTTTCCGAGGCCGCTGACATCAATCTCCACCGGCTTGTCGAGTTTGTCGGCCTCATTGAACGCGCTGATGAGCATCTCCGTCTGCTCGCGGCCAAAGTTCGGCATGCGCGTGTCCATGTAGGGCCGCACGCTGCCGTCCTGGCCCCAGAGGATTTTTTCAAACCAGCCGCGAGTGAGCTTGCGGCCCACTTTGTCGAGCGAAGGCGGCAGATGCGCCAGTTGCCCCAGAGATTCCGCCGTGGGGTCATTCACACCGAAGAACTGCGCCCGTGGATCTTCGGGACCGCCCTTGCTGTCGCGATCATGGCAGGCGTAGCAGTTCAGGCGGGA
>CAXNGR010000620.1:0-3453 GCA_964201265.1 Verrucomicrobiaceae bacterium | reverse complement strand
GTCACCTGGCCGTTGAGGTAGCGCACACGATCCGCGCCGGTCAGGCGCAGCTTGGCGCGGGTAGAAAGATTTAAGGCGGCCCCGTGCTGGATGATGGCTTCAAACAAATCGCTGGTCATGCCGCATGAATGTCCGCTGCGGAGCCGAATCGCAAGCAGGCAAAGGCATGTGTTGACTCGGTCTGTGGCGTTGTTAACGACAAGACAACCATGCGTTCTCTCCTCATTCTTTTTTCGGTCGTTTCCCTTTTCAGTTTTTCCTCGCAGGCTGCGGCGCAGGCTCCCGTTGGCAAGGTAAAGGTCGTCACTCGCAACCTGGAGCCCTTCTCCTTTGAAAAAGACGGCCGCCGTGTCGGTTACGCCGCCGAGCTGTGGGATCAGCTCGCCCGCGAGACCGGACTCGAATACGAAGTCCAGGTGGTGGGTACCGCGCAGGAGATCATTGATGCGCTCAAGAACAAAACCGCCGATGTCGGAGTCGGTGCCATCAGCGTCACGGCCAAACGCGAGGAGATCATCGACTTCTCCCAGCCCTTCTATGAATCGGGCCTCCAAGTGCTCGTTTCCGGCTCCAGCGGCAGCTTTGCGGACAATATTTTCGCTCTGATCAGCAACCTCTTCAATCTGGAGCTCATCGGTGCCTTCCTGCTGCTCCTGGTGACGATGTTCATCATCTCCCACCTCGTCTGGCGCTACGAGCACAAGGTCAATGGCGACCAGTGGCCTGAAGATTACAAGGCAGGCCTCTGGGAGTCGTTTTGGTGGACGATCAGCACTCTGCTCGTCGGTGGCGCGGACAACAAAGGCCCGGTCGGTGTCGGTGGTCGCATTGTGGCCGTGGTCTGGATGCTGCTGAGCATTGTGCTCGTGTCTTTGCTCACCGCCTCGTTCACCACCACCCTCACCATCAACACCCTCAAAGGCGACATCAACGGCCCTGGGGATCTCCCTGGCCGCAAAGTCGCCACGGTTAAAGGCAGCACCACCGAGTCCTGGCTTAGCACCAGGGGGGCCAAGGTGGTTGCCTTCGCCACGCCGACGGAGTGCGTCATCGCCCTCAAGAGTGGAGACGTGAATGCCGTCGTCTATGATGCGCCGGTGCTGCAATACGAAGCCGGAAAGCTCAACGACGAGAAGCTGCAGATGGTCGGCACAGTGTTCGAGCGCCAGAACTATGCCTTTGCCCTTCAGCCGGAAAGTGTTTTGCGCGAGCGCCTCAACCAGGCTCTTCTCAAGCTGGGTGAGCAAGGTGTCGGCAACGAACTGCGCAAAAAGTACTTCGGCGAGGATCAATAAGCCTGCTTCATCGCCTTTGAATTTCCCATGGCCACGTCTCCCGGCATCCTCGCTACCATCGCGTCGGTGTTTCGGCAGAACCGGGCGTCGTGTCTCGCGCTGAACGTCATCGCGATAAGCCTCGTGGTCAGCTACTACCAAGTTCCGGCGCTCGCTGGTTTCTGGGAGTCGCTGGGTGCGCTCAAGTTACGCTGGTCCTTCCTTTTCGCCTGCGTCTCCACCATGTTCGCGTCGGCGTTCATGCCCACGTTCATCCAACTGGCGCAGGGAACTCTCCCGCAGGAGGGGAAGTGGAAGCGCCTCACGCTGCTCATGCTGTTCTGGGGCTATCGCGGCATGGAGATCGACCTGTTCTACCGCCTCCAGGGCATGATCTTCGGCCACGGCAACGACGCCGCCACGTTGGTGAAGAAAGTCGTGTTTGACCAGTTCGTGGCCAGCCCGCTGTGGTTCGTGCCCACCTATGTCATCGCCCTGCGCTGGGTGGAGAAGGGCGGCTCATGGTCGCGCACCCGCGCCTCGCTGGATCGTGAGTTCTGGACGCGCACCTGCCCCACCGTGCTCGTCACGAACTGGCTCGTGTGGATTCCCGCCCTCGCGTTGGTTTACAGCCTGCCCGCCGCGCTTCAGTTCCCGCTCTTCTCCGTCGTCATGTGCTGCTTCATCCTCATCGTCACGGTTATGGCGCGGGGAAAGTGACAGGCTCGCGCATGAAATAATCCACTGGGCAGGGGGGGCACGAATCCAAGCCGAATTGGGTGGTCACTCCCAACCCGTAACCACGATAATCTCATCACTTCACTACTGGCCCGGATTTTGGGGGGACCGCACTGTTCGACTGCGTGTATGGCATCCTGTTGCTGACGCCGGGCTATGCGCGGGACGCGGCCAGCGGGCGGCTCGTGATCAGCGCGGTGCCCGTGCGTCTGGTGCAGGGCACGCTGCTCTGCATGTACGTGGCCTCTGGCATCGCGAAGGGATTCAGCGGGGACTGGCTGAAGTACAACGACGTGGTTTACACGCAGATGCAGGGCGTCTTCCGCACGGATTTCGCGGCGTGGTGCCTGCGCACGCTGCCGGTGTGGAACTGGACGGTGATGCAGTGGACGACGCTGCTGTTTGAGCTGGAGGCTCCGGTGCTCTTTTGTGTGAGGTAGCTGCGGCCCATCGCCTTTTTGATCGGGATGGGGACGCATCTCATGATCGCGCTGATGATGAAGGACTTGATCTTTTTCAGCGCACAGATGTGGACGTTTTACGTGCTGTTTGTGACACTGGAACAGTGGCGCTGGGTAGGAGCCCAGGCTCTACGATCTGGCATCACTCAGGGTGGGGAATGTCAGTTCATAACGGAGGATGAGCTTCCAGAACGGAACGACCGTCCCTGATGAATGGCTATCTTTCACAATACCCATCTGACGGGAGAGAAAATGCGAATGTCCCGCGAATCCGAACCGGTCGCGGTCATTCGCGTTGAAATATGAAGGGGGGCTGTTCTACAGCAGTGCCAGTCAGTGGTTCCCCATCAAGAGACCTTCCAGCCGGGGCGATACGAGGGGCGGGTGATGTATTTGTTGGGAGCCTCGGCGTTGGTGACTTTCATGGCGTCTTTGTCCCACTGGACGGTCTGCTGGGCGCGGATGGCGAGGTTGCCGAGGAGGACGAACTCGGTGAGCGGGCAGGAGTAGTCGAAGTTTGAGCTGGGCATGCCGCCATTGACGATGTGGTGCGCCCATTCGCCCTGCGGATTGTCCGGCATGGCGCTGCGGGTCTCGGTCTTCTTGATTTTACCTGCCTGCATGTCGAGGCGGACCTGGGTGAATTTTTCGAGCGGGTAAATGACCGGGCTCTTGCAGTAGGCATCTCCTTCAAAGATGACGCTGTCGGTGCCGATGAACATCATGCCGCTGCTGGCTTTTTTGAAGGTGTCCTCGGGGATGTCGGGATGACGCTCAGGCTTGTTGGGCTGGCCGTCGATTTCGCCGTCATGCCAGGAGACCTTGAGGGCGGGGTGTTTGCCGGCGGGCATGTGATAGACGAGCCTGCTCCAGGCGGGGGCGTTAAGGTCGGTGATGGGGCCGCTTTCGGCGTCGATTTTTTCAGGGATGAGTTGGCCGAGGATGCTGAAAGTGGCGTCCATGATGTGGCAGCCCATGTC
>CAXNGR010000619.1:0-3456 GCA_964201265.1 Verrucomicrobiaceae bacterium | reverse complement strand
CCGATTTTGAAGGCGAACTGCTTTCATTGTCATGGCGAGGAAGGGGAAACCAAGGGCGGTCTGGATGTGCGGCTAGCTCGTTTCATTCTCAAAGGCGGCGAAAGCGGCCCGGCCATCGTTCCTGGCAAGGCGGCCGAGAGCCATCTGCTCGAACTCGTGAAGGCTGGCGAGATGCCAAAGGGCAAATCGAAGCTGAAGCATCGCGACATCGCCGTTTTGGAAGCTTGGGTCGCCCAAGGGGCCAAAACCGCCCGTGCGGAACCGGAAAAACTCGGCCTCGAGCATGCCTTCACGGATGAGGAGCGTGCTTGGTGGTCCTTGCAGCCGATCTCCAAGCCCCAGGTTCCAAGTTTCAAGTCTCAGGTTTCAAGTTCCGAAGGCGCATCGTCAGCGGCCAACTTGAAACAAGGCATCGACGCCTTCATCGCGGCCAAACACGCTGAGAAAGGCTTGTCATTCTCTCCCGAAGCCGATCCCGTCACCTTCATTCGTCGTGCCTGCTTCGATCTGACCGGCCTGCCGCCGACCCCGGAGGAGGTGGATGCCTTTGTCGCTGCTTACATCAAGCATCCAGCCTCCAGCATCGAGAATCTGATTGATCGCCTTCTTGCCTCGCCGCACTACGGCGAGCGCTGGGGCCGTCACTGGCTGGATGCGGCGGGTTATGCCGACTCGGAAGGCTTTGGCGAGAAGGATCTGGAGCGTAAATGGGCCTGGAAATATCGCGATTACGTCATCAACGCCTTGAACAAGGACAAGCCCTTCGACCAGTTCGTGCGCGAGCAGCTCGCGGGTGACGAGATGATGCCGAAGCCCTTCGACAAGCTCTCGGCGGAGTCGATTGAAATGCTCACGGCCACCGGCTTCCTGCGCATGTCCCCGAACGGCACGGCGGAAAAGAACAATCCCGAGACGCAGAACGCGAACATCGCCGACACGATCAAGATGGTGGGCACCTCGCTTTACGGCCTGACCATCGGCTGCGCCCAATGCCACGATCATCGCTACGACCCGATTTCGCAGGCCGACTATTATCGCCTGCGGGCCGTGTTTGAGCCTGGATTCGACACGAAGGCGTGGCGTTTGCCTGCGAGCAGGCTGGTTTCCTTGCTGACGGACGCCCAGGCCGCCGAGGCGGCCAAAATCGAGGCCGAGGCCAAAAAACTCGACGCCGCACGACTCGCGAAGACGGAGGAGTTCATCACCGAGGTTTTGGAAAAGGAACTCGCCAAGGCACCTGAGAAGGACCGTGAGCCAATGCGCATCGCGTATCGCACGGAGGTGAAGAAGCGCTCTGCCGATCAAACCAAGCAGCTTAAAGCTTGGCCGCGCATCAACCAGCTCAGCGCCGGTTCGCTCTATCTTTACGACACCACCTATAAAACCAAGCATGCTGACACGCTGAAGAAGATGACCGCAGAAGCCACGGTGGTGCGGGCGACGAAGCCTACCGAGGAGTTTCTGCACGCCTTCGTCGAAGTGCCGAAAAAGCCCGAGCTTGTGCCTGCTACCTTCATTTTTAATCGCGGCAATCATGACCAGCCGAAGGAAAAAGTGAATCCCAGCGATCTGACGGTGCTCGCCGCGCATCGGAAGGTCGAAGTGCCCGAGAAGGACGCTAATCAGCCCACCACGGGCCGCCGCCTCGCCTTTGCCAACGCCTTGACCGATGGCAAGCACCCGCTGCTGGCCCGTGTGATGGTGAATCGCGTCTGGATGCATCATTTCGGCAAGGGCATCGTCTCCAGTCCCGGCGACTTCGGTCAGCTCGGCAGCAAGCCGACGCATCCTGAACTGCTCGACTGGCTGGCGGCGGAGTTCATGCGTGAAGGCTGGAGCTTGAAGCATCTGCACCGTCTCATCATGACCTCGCGCACCTATCGCCAGTCCTCGACTCGCGATGAGAAGCGTGACCGCATTGATCCTGACAATACCTTACTCAGCCGCATGAGCGTGCGTCGTCTGGAGGCCGAAATCCTGCGTGATTCGCTGCTCGCAATCAGCGGCAGGCTGAATCCGAAGATCGGAGGCGCTCCTGTGCCGGTGATGTTTAATGAGGAGGGGCAAGTCGTCATCGGCATCGACACCACGGACACGGCAGGCCGTCCCACGGGCAAATATCTGGCCTTAGACGGCGAGGAATTCCGCCGCAGCATCTATGTGCAGGCACGCCGCTCACGCCCGCTCGAAATGTTCGCCACCTTCGACGCGCCGATCATGGAACCGAGCTGTGATGTGCGCTCCGTCACCACGGTGAGTCCTCAGAGTCTGCTGCTCATGAACAGCTCAATCATGCGCGTGCATGCCCAGCAGTTCGCCCAGCGCGTGCAGACGGAAGGTGGCAAGGAGCTGGCGGATCAGATCCGCCTCGCGTGGAAACTTGTTCACGGCAAAGCACCGTCCGAGTCGGATGTGCAGCAGAGCGTTGAGTTCGTGCAGGCGCAGACCGAGTTCTACAAGGCCAATCCCACGCCGCTCGAAGTGCAACTTGGTACACCATCGAAAACCCCGGGTGAACCCGGCTTCCTCGGTCTCACGGCGCTCTGCCATGCGTTGATGAGCGGCAACGCGCTGCACTATGTGGATTGAAGCCGCTAACCGCTGAACTTACTTCTCGGCGAGCATGGCGCGGAGGCCGGAGAAGAAGTTGGTGTTTTCTTCCACGGTGACGGTTTCGTTCATGTGGCGGGTGTAATCGAGTTCGGTGATGTACTTGCGGTCCAGCTCCTTCAGGAAAGGCGAGGGGAGGCTGGTCTGCTTCTGGCCCCACTTCATGCGCGTGCGCGTGTGGCTGATGGTGAGCTTTTGCTTTGCTCGCGTGATGCCGACGTAGAACAACCGGCGCTCCTCATCAACACGGCCTTCATCGAAGCTGCGCTTGTGCGGTAGGATGCCCTGCTCGATGCCGGGTAGATACACGATGGGGAATTCGAGTCCTTTGGAAGCATGCAGGGTGATCAAGCACACGCCTTTCTTCTTTTCGATGTCGTCCTTCTCCTCGCGCTCGTCGTTGAGGCTGATTTCGTCGAGGAAGCCGCCGAGGCCGTCGGCGCGGTTGCGTTCCTCGTAGGCTGCGAGGCTTTTGAGGAGTTCCTTGAGGCCGTTTTCCCAGCCCGCGAAGTCTTCTGGCTCCTTGGCGGCTTTTTTGAGGTGCTCCATGTAGCCGACCTCAAGGATTAGCGCCTCGGTCATCTGCACGAGCTGCGTGCCCTGGGTGCTGGCCGGGCCGGAGTACTTGCTGATGATCGTGGTGAAGCCGCGGATGGCGTTGCGCGCCTTCTCGGGGATCTGGCGCAGGAAGTCCTCATCACAAAGCGCGACCCAGACGCTGTGACCCTTCTCCATGCTGCGCTCGCGGGCGAGTTCGGCGGTGGCGCTGCCGATGCCGCGTGTGGGCGTGTTCAGCACGCGCAGCAGGCTGATGTCATCGTGCGGATTGTGCAGGACGTTGAGGTA
>CAXNGR010000618.1:0-3462 GCA_964201265.1 Verrucomicrobiaceae bacterium | reverse complement strand
GAAGGTGCGCAAGACGCGGATAAGACGCTCCACATCGTAATCTTTTCGAGTGATGTGATGCCCGCCGCCCATGTTCACCCACTGCACCTGCTCCAGCAGGCGGGGAAACCGCGCTTCGACGGCCGCCACGGTGCGTTCGAGCACGTCGGAGTCCTGCTCACAGAGTGCATGAAAGTGCAAGCCTTCGACACCGGTCATATCCTCGCCCTCCAACGCTTCAGCGCGAATGCCGAGACGGCAACCGGGCGAGCACGGGTCGTAGAGCGACACCTCGACCTCGGAATGCTCAGGATTCACACGAATGCCCGGACTCGGAGCATGACCGGTGGCTTTTGCGGCGTCCAGCATCGGCTTGAACTTCCGAAACTGGGCCAGCGAGTTGAAACTGAGATGATGGGCGATGGGAATGATCTGCCGCATCTCCGCTTCTTTGAACGCAGGCGCATAGACATGCACTTCCTTGCCAAATTCCTGTGCCAGCAGCGCCTCATTCAATCCGCTGGCACAGCAGCCACTCAAATACTCGCGCATGATCGGGAACACGCTGAACATCGAGAAGCCCTTCAACGCCAGCAGCACCTTCGCGCCTGACTCGCTCTGCACAGCGGCAAGTTTCTCCATGTTTTTGCGCAGCAATGCCACATCCACCACATAGGCGGGCGTTTCGATCGAGTTGATGTCGAAGGCCGGGAACGGCTGCTCGTAAACGTGGGAAGGCGTGAGGTCGGAGGAGGCCATGGTGGGAAATGACGAAGGTGGAATGTCGAATGCAGAATGACGAATGAAGCCCGAATGCCTAACCTTGATTGACGAGCTTCAGGACAAAGAATGGTCTTTCGTCATTCTGGTTTCGTCATTCCTTAGCGCACCACACGAGCACCGCCGCCGCCCATCGTCTTCTCGACTTCCTTGCGGGTTGCCATCGAGGTATCGCCGGGAGTGGTGGAGGCGAGTGCCCCGTGAGCGGCACCGTATTCGACGGCCTTTTGGGCGTCGTTGAACTCCATGAAGCCAAACTGCACGCCAGAAGCAAAGCTGTCGCCACCACCGACGCGGTCGAGGATTTCAAGGTCAGGATATTTGCGGCTCTCGTGGAACTGACCGTCATGCCAGAGGATAGCGGACCAGTCGTTGACGGTGGCGGTCTTCACACCGCGCAGCGTGGTGGCGGCGACCTTGAAGTTCGAGAATTCCTTCACCGCCGTCTCGATCATGGCCTTGAAGGCGTCGAGCTCGATGTTGGAGATGTTGTGGTCCACGCCCTTGACCTCAAAACCAAGCGAGGCCGTGAAGTCTTCTTCGTTGCCGATCATGACATCGACATACTTCGCGATCTCGCGATTCACCTCCTGGGCCTTCTGTAGGCCACCGATGGTCTTCCAGAGCGACGGGCGGTAATTGAGATCGTAGCTGACGATGGTGCCGTGTTTGTTGGCGGCCTTCACGGCTTCAACGGTGAGTTCGGCGGTGGTGGCGGAGAGCGCAGCGAAGATACCACCGGTATGGAACCAGCGGACGCCGAGTTTGCCGAAGATGTGCTCCCAGTCGATGTCGCCCGGCTTGAGCTGCGAGGCGGCGGTGTTGCCACGGTCAGGATTGCCGACAGCGCCACGGATGCCGAAGCCGCGCTCGGTGAAGTTGAGACCATTGCGGACGGTGCGGCCGATGCCGTCATCGGCACGCCACTGGATGAAGTCGGTAGCGACGCCGCCCTGCATGATGAAATCCTCGATGAGGTGACCGATCTCGTTGTCCACGAAGGCGGTGACGACGGCGGTCTTGTAGCCGAAGCATTTTCTCAGGCCGCGCGAGGTGTTGTACTCGCCGCCGCCTTCCCAGGCTTTGAATTCACGGGCGGTGCGGATCCGGCCTTCGCCGGGATCGAGACGGAGCATGACTTCGCCGAGCGAGATTTGATCGAAGGCGCAGGATTCGCGGGGTTTGATGGTGAGGCTCATGGTTTTAAGAAGGAAGGATGGTTGATGAAGGAAGCTAAAAATCAGAAGGGGTTGGCACGGGCGATGGGCTCCTTGCCCGCAAGGAATCGCGTGAGATTTTCCACGGCGCAACTGGCCTGACGCTGCACGCTTTCGTGCGTGCGGCTGCCGATGTGCGGCGTGAGCACGGTGCCGGGGAGACCGAGGAGCGGATGATCGGCGGGCGGCGGCTCCTGGTCGAGCACGTCAGCACCGTAACGGATCTTGCCAGCCTTGATAGCCTCAACGAGCGGGGCGAGCGAAATGAGTTCGCCGCGACCAGTGTTGACGATGACGGCACCGGGCTTGAGAAGGCCGATGCGACGGGCGTCGATCAAGCCCTTGGTCTTTTCGGTGAGCTTGGTGTGGAGCGAGATGAAGTCAGCCTGTTTGAGGCCCTCGTCGAGGTCTTCGACGCGCTCCAGGTCATACCAGCGGGCGAAATCTTCCTCCCAGTAGTTGGCGAAAACGAGAACGCGCAGACCGAAGGCGCGGGCACGAATGGCGACTTCCTTGGAGATGCGTCCGAGGCCGACCAGCAGCAGCGTTTTGCCACAGAGTTCGTTGCCGGTGATGCGCGTCCAGTTGCCGGCAGCGACGTGATTGGCCTCGACGACGAGGTTGCGCACGACGGCGAGCAGGAGGGCGAAGGTGTGCTCGGCGACGGTGGTGTGATTGACGCCGGGAGTGAAGAGAACGGGGACCTTGAGGTCGGTGGCGGCCTTCAAGTCGATTTTGTCGAGGCCGATGCCGTATTTGGAGATGACCTTGAGGCGGGGCAGGGATTTTTGAATCACGGCACGGGTGAAGGCATCGTCACCGCAGAGGAAGGCGTCGAAGTCACCAGCGAGTTCGAGCATTCGGCTCTCAGGAAGCGGTCCGCGTTCGCGGACGATCTCGAATCCCGCCTTCTCCAGCATGTCGTGATGGATGCCGGGAGTGTCCTGGAAGGAGGTGGTGGTGAGGAGGACGCGGGGAGAACTCATGAGGAGAAAGTGGTTGGATTCAGTGTTTTGCGGGGGCCATCGTGGCAGGGAGCAGGCTTGCCGCAAACACGATAACAAAAAAAGTGTTTTTCCACTCTGGAGCCAAGTTCTCCTGAGTCTTTCCTCAGCCCGCTTGGAGCGATCCTTCACTCCGCGCTGGCGTTTGCGAAGCATGACGTTAGTTTATCATCATGATCCGCAACTTTTTCGCCTCCTTGATCCTCAGCACCGCTGCCTTCGCTCAAACCTCCGCCCCGGCAGAACTTAAGCCTTGGAATCATCACGCGATCGACTTTGAAACCGGCATGCTGTGGAAAGTCGGTGGTGATACCACCTTCAACTACCGCATCGTGCCGTTCATGGTGTCCTGGCGCTCCCCCGAGGTGTTTGGCTTCGACTTCGCCAACGGCTCCAAGCTGACGTTTCGCAACAAGCTGACCGCAATGGCCAACTGGTTCGAGGAAGGCTCGGAAAATCGCTATCTTGGCCTGTCTGGTGCC
>CAXNGR010000617.1:0-3465 GCA_964201265.1 Verrucomicrobiaceae bacterium | reverse complement strand
TCAGCCTCATTGGCAAACTGACGGCGCATGAAATCAGCCTCACGACGGGCGGCTTCCAGCGGCGGCACGGTGTCCAGGCCGTTCATGATGCGAAAGGCACGCAGGATGCGATCATTGACAAGATTCTCCAGCACCGTCCAGCGCGTCTGTTTCTGCGCCTCGGGATTCAGTGCGGCCCAGGACTCGTTTCGCCTCCACAGATGCTCCCGCATGGCCTCTTCAAGCTCCAGCCGGGTGATCGGACGTCCATACACCTCCGCCGCATAGCCTCCGCCTAGCCCTTCTGGCGAAGATCCTCGCCCCGCCATCAACCGAGCATGCAGGGGCCCCTTGCAGGCATACAGATCGGTAAAGAGGTAACAAGCGGCGATGAAATAGACGGCGAAGCGCCAGGGGAAGCCTTGGAAGATAGACGGCATGGTTGGTCGCAGATTGGGGGCCGTCGAATCGCCTCACTTCTCCATAGGCAGCCAGCGCGCACCATCGACGACGACGTAGCCGTCGGCACCGGTGTTGCTGATGGTGATGGCTGTGTCGTTGGCGCACTCGAATTCACCAAGGTCGATCCAAAACACGCCCTCAGCCTCCTTGGGAGATTTCAGGTCGATCTTGAGCTTTTCCACGCCGCCTGCGTGCTGGATTTCGACCGCAGCGTTGGACGCACGGTTGGTGTTTGGCGTGGAGGCCAGTTGCAGGCGGTATTTGCCGGGTTGGGTGAGCTTGGGTTCGAAGCGCAGGCTGGACTGGCCGTCCTTGGCATTGCCATCGTGGCTGTAGCCGTCGCCGATGAAGGACTTCGCCGCGCCGCTTTGCTGCCAGTGGCCGGTGACTTTGGCTTCACTGTCATCCAGGACGATGCCTTTGAGCTTTTTCGCCTCGACGCCACGCGAGGACTTCGGGCCGCTGTATTCCAGCACTTGGCCGTCTTTGATCAACTGCTCGCGCAGCTTCACATAGGGCACCTGCTGCACCGAGAGGTTATCATCGATGGCAAACACCGCCGCCGTGGCCGCGCTCTGGCCGAGGATCATGAAGACAGGCTCCATGCGGATGCTGCCATACGCGATGTGGGTGGCGGACATGGCCACCGGGACGAGCAGGTTGCTCCCCTGCCCTTTCTTTGGTACCAGCGAGCCGTAGGCGATCTCATACGGGCCGTTCGTGCTCACGCCGATGTCGCCTTCGTTCTGCACGAAGCCTTCGGCGGTGATGTGGCGCTGCACATTGTGGCTGTCGATGGTGTAGCTGCCCATGCCGACGGATTCGGGCGTGGGTTTCTTTTTGCGCAGCTCGTTTTCGGTCATCACATAATCACCAATCATGCGGCGGGCCTCGCGGATGTAGAGCTGGTGGCTCCAGTTGCCGTTGTCGGTGAACTCATCCTTCGGCAGGCCCCACTGGCGCAGCTCGTCCTGCACCTTCTTGGGCACACGCGGGTCGTTGGCGACGAACCACAGCAAGCCCTGCTGGTAGCGGCGATGCTCGGCGATGATCTCCTTGCGGCGCTCGTAGCTGGCCTCGGGGTAGTCGTAATTGTAGCCGATGTTGTCGAAACTGAAGGGTCCGTGGTTGTTGGTGTCGGTCTTGTGGTTCGGAATCGGGTCGAACTTCTCAAAGAACTCGCCCCAGCCGGTGTTCAGCACACGCAGGAGCAGTTCATACTGGCTGGCGTCGTAGCCTTCCGGCTTCGGAAATGGGAGGCGGTTCTCGGGAACCGTCGTGTAGCAGGAGCGGAAGCAGTAAGCCTGCACGCGTTTGTCGCCCTCGCCTTTGATGCCGGGATCTTCAGCGCTCACGCGTGGCAAAACACCGCTCTTCGGATCGCCCGGCACCTTGTACGGGCTGATGGGTTCCTTCACCGCGCCGAAGTGGTGGCGGTGATGCAGCACGCCGACCTGGATGCCGTTGTGCTCCTCGCCATAGACGCTGTTGGCCTCGCGTCCGACGTGGTAATCGCAGCCCGCAGCCGCCATGAGATCGCCCTCATAGGTGGCGTCGATGAACATCTTCCCCTCATAAGTCTTGCCGCTCAGCGTGGTGATGGCGGTGATCTTGTCGCCGTCTTTTTGGACGCCCTTGGCGCGGTCCAGCCACTCGTCACGCATGACTTCGATGCCGAACTCCTGGATATAATCCTCAAACACCTGCTCCGCTGCATGCGGCTCGAAGATCCACATGGTGCGGTTCTCACCGTCCATGGCGGGCGTGCCCTGGCCCTTGTTACCATACTCAGACTGCTTCTGCTGCTTCCAGGACTCTGGCTTCTGATAATGCATGTAGATGCGATGATAAAAATCCCGCGCCAGACCACCGATGACCGCCTTGTTGCCCGTGTCTGTGAATCCGAGGCCGCCACTGCTCAGGCCGCCGAGATGTTTGTCTGGCGAGACGATGATGACGGACTTGCCCATCTTCTTGACCTGCACGGCGGAAGTGACGGCAGCGCAAGTCCCGCCGTAGATGACGACGTCATGTTCGGCAGCGGACGACAGGCTGAGGATGGCGAAGAGCGCGATGAGGGCGTGTTTCATGGAGGTGCGTTGGGAAACCGGTTGGGAGTCCCGCCTTTAGGCGGAAAAGCGCACTTCACGAGCAGATTTCTCGATTCGCGTGGCGCAGTTTTGAGTTCGCGATCTTCGTTCGTAGTTCCAGATTCAAAGTTCGGAGTCCCGGCTTCAGCCGGAAAGGCGCTCGCCGAAAGAATGCGTGAGCGAAGATGATTCGCTCGCTTAGCCTGCCAAGTTCGCTTCACCGCCTGAAGGCGGGACTCCGAACTGAGATCCCCGAGCAGTTCAAACAGACGGATCATCCCAGCCTTCGCCATAATCCAGCAAGGGATACTCCCGCCAGATCCTCTGCGCCTCCGCTTTGCCGACGCGCTCCAGAAAAGCGATGGCGCTGCTCCACGGCCAGTCTGTCCATTTCTTCACATAGCCATGCCGGACCGGATTATGATGCACATAATTCAGCGTTGCCATGAAGTGCGCTTGCGAACGAATCGTCCGTTCCGCCGCGCGATGAAAGTTCTGTCGTCCGGGTGTTCCTTCCTCCTCGTTCCACTGCCGCGAGAGCCGCCCATGCAGCCTGCCCAGCTCAAACAACACCTTCGAGATGATCGGCGCCTCAATGAGCGCATGATAATGATTCGGCAGCACACACCACGCCAGCACCTCGGCCTCGGCTGTTTTTAAAACCTCCAGCCAGACTGTGGCAAAGTGATCCATGCGCGCCTCTGAAAACCCAAGGTGTGGCCGGTGCTCGTAGCAGGCGGCGGTGAGGTGATAATGTTGCCGGCCTTCGTTGAAGCGGTGTGGAGGGCTGTGCCAGGGCTCACGCCGCCCCTGCCGCTGCGACAAGACCCAGCACCGCAGCTCAGGTGTCATCCTGCGCCATTGATAAGGACGAGACATGCCCGCTTTTTATCGGGACCGGGAAAAACTGTCGAGCCTTGAGTTTGGGATTCGG
>CAXNGR010000616.1:0-3466 GCA_964201265.1 Verrucomicrobiaceae bacterium | reverse complement strand
AACCCTCGCCATTTTCGATGACGCCTGCTGCTGAGGCGGCTCCAGGATCACCGTTCCAAGCAGCAGCGCCGCCCCCTGGTGGCCCTGTGCGCGTCCCCATGAGTCCGTTCGCGGCAGCGCAGAGCGAGCCACCGGCGGAGATGCCACGGCCCATGGCAGCGGAAGCCGTTCCCATGGCGAGTCCGTTTGCGAGCCTTGCAGGAGCGCCCCAGCCATCGGTTGCCAGTCCTTTTGCGATGAGTCAGGCAGCGCCCACTTCCGTGGCACCAGCGCAGCCTCCTGCCAGCCCCTTTTCGTTCGGAGCTGGCGGTTCGCCCTTTGGAGCACCGCCTCAGGCTGCATTCCCGCCTGCTCAACCAGCGCCATTCCTTTCATTTGGCGCTGCTGTCGCGCCGCCACCTCAGGCAGCACCCGCGCCTGCCGAGCAGCAGCCAACTTCGATCACCGGCCTGTTCACACCCAAGCCGCAGGAGCCAGCCGCGGCTCCTGCTCCGAGTCCGTTTGGTGCGCCCTTTGCCGCAGCTTTTAAAGATGCCACGCCCGCAGCTCCCCAGCAGCATTCTGCCCAGCAGATGCCTTCATCGTCTTCTGGCATGGCAAAACTCGGTTTTGCCGCAGCGCTGAGCGGCTACAGCCTGGAGGAACTGGGCTTCAATCCCGCAATGGTGCCGGCTTGGATCACCACCAGCCTGCCTGCCAGCACTTTGAGTGCCCAACTGTCCTCGGGGCAGGTCATGGTAGAGCTCGGGGCACTTGTGGAAGGGCTGTCTGATGTCGGATTCCGCAACACACTCTCCTCCGCCAAACGCGAGGCGCAGATTCGTCTGCCGCAGAACGAGGTCTTTCACGCGCTCACCGCCGCCACAGGTTCAGCGCAGGCTTCGGGTGGTGGAGTCGCCGCCGCGCCGCCGCCGCCAGCACCTGCCGCGAATTCCTTTTTCGTCCAGCCAGGCGCTGCACACGGGCAGCCGAGTCAAGTTGAGGCTGCGCCACAGTCCATGTTCGCTTCTCAGCCTGCGGCTCCTCAGCAAAGTCCGGCACCGCTTTTTGCTGCCGCCGCTCCCGCTGATCCTGGCCTGAATCAGCCGCCAAGCCAGCCTTTCACACCCAAATTTGGAGCGTCGCTCAATCCATTCGCCCCAACCGCCGCGCCTGCGCCTTTCACCCCGCCGCCAGCCGAGCCAGCGGCTCCGCAGCAGGCGGTGCCGTCATTGTTTGCTCCGACTCCTGCGGCATCCCCGGCTCCCTCGTTGTTTCAGACTTTCGGTGCTCCCCCGGCAGCGTCAGCGTTTGCCGGTCAACCAACCGCGCAGCCAACCGGATCTCTGGTGGCAGCACCGAAGCCCTTTGACCCCTTCGCCTCTACCGGACAGTTGGCGACGGCCAAGCCGCCGACAGATTCGGGCTTCAGCAGCGCTCAGTTGCTCGGACAGATGCCCCCGGCAGCATCACAGCCTTCCGCCAACTCCCCCTTTGGCGCTCCAGCCTCCGAGTTCAAGCCACAGCCTGTCTTCGCGCCGAAGGCGGAGGAAGCATTTGTCCCGCAGCAAGCGCCACAGCCATCAAAATCCGGCCTTTTCAGCACTCCGGTGCCAAACGTGCCTCTGTTCTCAGAACCCAAGCCCGCGCCTCAACTCAAGCCCATTGAGGAGTCGAAACCTGCGCCTGTCCAGCCTGCGCCAGCCGTGGCACCGAGCAACAAAATGGCGGCGGTGAAGCACTCCTTCCTCGGTCTTTCGCCTGCGGACACCCAGACCGACCAGCTTTTGCTCCGCGCCTTGCTCGGCACGGAGGAAAACCTCACCGCGCCGCGTGTCGTCGAGTTGCTGGCCAGTCAGAGCGGCCTCAGCGCCTGTGTCTGCCTGCATGGCTCTCACGTCCTCAGCCATGCCGACTCCCGCAAGCCTGATGCCAGCGAGTTTCAGCGTCAGGCTCCTGAAATCGCCCGCCAGTTGCGCGGCCTCGCCCCACTGATCGGCATTGAAGGTGCCGAAACCTTCACGCTGAACGCTGGTGGTCGCTTGCTCACTTTCTGCTTCCCGGACAACACCACCGTGGCCGTGCTGCATGAAAACGAACCCTCCAACGGCCTGCGGGACAAAATCACCCTCATCGCTCGCGAACTCGCCCGCATGCTCGGGTGATCAGGCCGCCCAATTCACGCCGCTATGCCCAGCATCAATCACGACGACCACACGGTTAGCTTCAAGATCGTCTATTGCGGCACCCCATTGAGCGGCAAGACCACCAATCTGCAGCAGATCCACGCCAAACTGGATCCCAAGGGCTGTAGCGATCTCCTCTCGCTCTCCAACGCGCAGGACCGCACGCTGTTCTTCGATTTCCTCGCCATCGAGGCCGATGCGCTGCCCGGCTACAAGACCACCTTCCATCTTTACACCGTGCCGGGACAGATCACCTACAACGCCACCCTCCAACTAGTGCTTCGGCAGGCGGACGGTGTCGTCTTCGTTGCTGATTCGCAGATGGATCGTCAGCGCGACAATTTACAATCCCTGCAAAGCCTGGAGGCCAACCTTCGCATGAACGGCAGCTCGCTCGACCGCCTGCCCATCGTCCTGCAATACAACAAGCGTGATCTGCCGAACGCCGCCCCAGTCGAGTATCTCGAATACCTTTTCAATAACCGGCCCGTGCCCTTCCTCAGCTTTGAATCCGACGCCCGCACTGGGCGCAACGTCCTAGCCACGCTCAACGCCATCTCCCAGGCCGTGCTGAACCAGTTCCGCATGCATGCAGCGCCGGATGATGGTGCCCCTTCCTCTTCCCACGAGCTGCCCACCCACGCCCTCGCCGCATGACCTTCGATCTTTCTGCCCTCGCCGCCCTCCCTGGTGTCATTCAAACCGCCGTCGCTGACGACGCCGGTCGTCTGCTGGGCTTTGATGGCGATTCTGAGCCGCCAACCGCTGCCATTCTCGTTCTCGCTCATGCCACGCTTTCCGCCGCGTCTGAACTGGGCCGACGGTCGGGCAGTGGCGACTGCCACGAGATCATCCAACAGCACGAGGGGGGCTGCATTTACCTGCACGGCCTGCCGCAGCGTTGCGTGCTGCTTGTGCGCTGCCTGAACGCGTCCGCTGTTCCCGCCGTGCGCGCTCTTTGTCAAAATCTCGCGGCACCTGCCGAGACCCAGCACGCATCTCGTCCGTTCATCACGGACATGGCTTCCGCGCTGCATGCCGAGCCTGCGTGGTAGGTCACGATCTGGTTCAGCGGTTGTTTGGTGATTGATGTTCGTCGGCATGGATTCATCCTGCGCTCATGCCAAGGCATTTCATGCTCCTCGTGCTCGTGCTCGCGTTCGCCTTGCCTGCGTTCGCCCAGCAGCGCTTTGATTTCTCCGCGCCCCTCATGGGCACCAGGTTTCACCTCTCATTGCATGCGGAATCCAAGGATAGGGCCGAAGCCGCCGCAGATGCCGCCTTTCAACGCATCGCCGCCC
>CAXNGR010000615.1:0-3478 GCA_964201265.1 Verrucomicrobiaceae bacterium | reverse complement strand
CGCGGTCTGACCCTTGGCGGGCGGGGGGGTGGAGAGCGGCACGGTGTTGTTGGCTAGGTCAGCATTCCATTCGAGCGTCTTGCGGCGGTCGAGCATGGCCTTATTGGCGAGGCCGAGGTTCTGCTGTTTTTTCTGGGCGAGCCAGACATCCCAGATGGCATTGGCGATGGAGTTGCAGAGGCCGCCGTCGATTTTGTAAGTGCCGGCTTCTGGCAGGAGGGCAAAGGCCTTCATCGGTTCCGGGCCGGGCTTGTTGGTGGGGGCGAGGAACTGCATCATTTGCGCGATGAGATCTCGGTAGGCTTGATCTTCCGCGCCATTGGCCTCCGGAGTGGTGAGGTAGGTCTCAAAGCGGGAGCGCATGACGCGGTTGTTCGTCACGTTCCAGAGTTTGCCGTTGAAGGAGACGTTCTCGCTGCCGGGATCGCCCATCGGCATGTTGCCCAGCGCGGTCGCCGTGTCCGTCTGGCGGTCAGAGGCGGAGCCGGGGACGACGTTGTAGTTGTTGTTCGAGTTGGTTGTCTGCGGGGAGGCAGGCTGGCCGCCTCCGGGCATACCAGGCAGCACCTGGGCATGGACAAACGCCGACGGACAGGCCGCGGCAAGGAGGGCGAGGCAGACAACACGTTTCATAGGCGGGTACGGTTAGACTTTGAGCAGTTCGAGCATTTCGAGCACGCCATTTTCCTGGACGCGCACCTTGAAGACATAGCGCTGGCCGCGCTGGATGTTAGCACCGGTGTAGTCTGGCGGCACCCAAACGGGGACGTAAGAACTGCCGGAGCCGTCGCTGACCTGCACGCTGAAGAGGCGACCGTCTGTGCCGCGCCATTTATCGAGGCGGTCATCAACGATGCCTTCGACCTTGTAGATGTTCCCGCTGAGCGCGGTGGCGTTTTCGAGAAACTCGCCTGTCTCAAGATCGGTGACACCGGTCATGGGATCGGTGGCGCGGTTCATGAGGGCGAAACCACCGCCGCCGATAACGGCAAGGATGGCAATCAATCCCAGCCAGTGGGCGGGGCGTACTCCGGATTGGGCGCGTCTGGGCATCGGGATAAAGATTCAGGTTTGGACGAGACAGTCAAAAAGTCGGCGTTAATCGCTGGCTGTCCAATCCAAGATGGAGCAACCTGCCGGAGTGAGTGATTTTGGTAAAACGAGTTTCCGCAACTACCTCCAAGGAACTCCCGGCGCTGGCTGCGCGGGTGGTTGCATGATTCATTTGGTGCTGCTGGGAGTACTGGGGCTGGCGGCAGTGATCTGGGCCATCAAGAACCGGGCCTGGGAGTTGGAGGTGACAGTGGAGATGCCTGCGCCGAAGGAACCGGCACCCAAGCCGGACGTGGAGGAATAAGCCGCCCGCAGGCAGGGCGTTACCTGGTTTTTTCTTCGCTAGACTCTTCGATGTCAAAAAACTTTCCCGCGACGCCCCAGGCCATGTCCGCACGAGGCAGGATGCCGTCCCCGCCCACATAGTAGCGGCTGAACAGGTAGTAATTCTCGCGGTGCAGGCCGCTGCTGGTCCCGGCGGAGAAGATGGAGGCCACCTTCAGGCTGAGCGTGCCGGCGATGCCGTGCTTCTGCTGCATATGACTGCGGAACTCGGCCTCGTTGGGATTGGTGAGGGCAAGAACAACGGCCAGCGCGATCAGGAGAAAAACGATGAGTCTCATGGTGGTGTTGGGGTGGTGACGGGAGAAGAAGTGACAGGCGGGACGGGTTTTTCAACCTCGCCCGCGCGTTTCCACTGAAACGAGCCGGACGTGGCACCGGGAATCTCGATCCATTCGCCCGTATTCGCCTGCTGTGCACGCAGACGCCACTGCTCGGACTCGATCTCGTGCAGCGGGCGGTTGGATTCCTTCGCTTTCTGGCGCATGAGCAGCATGCGGTCCTCATTTTCGGCGGCCACGGCCTTTTTCATCTGCGGCCCCCATTCACCGGCGGGCACCTCGCGGATTTGCAGCAGGCCGCGATGGTCCTCACCGACGAGTTGGTTGTTTTTGAGTGCCTGGATTTCCGCCATGCGGTTGCGCATGCGCACCGTGGCCTCGCTGCCTCCTTTGGCCGCTTCTTTGTCCAGCGGCTCGTCGCCACGATACTGATAAATATCGAGCCGCATGTTCAAGTTCACCTCCAGCGGCTTCGGCGTGGTAAGCGGGATCTCGGGCAGCGTTTTGCAGGCGGCAATGCTGGATGTGGCAATCGCCAGCAGCAGGTTGAGTTTACTCCTCGGCATCAGATGTATCCGTCTTGCGGGGGTCTTCTTTCCAGCGGTGGTCATAGACGTTGATGTCGAGTTTGCGCGCTCCATGCGGCCCGGTGAACCGCAGATGTCCGCGGCCCTCACGTCCGTACAAGCGTGCTTTGCCATCGACGCTGTCATACTCGAAGTCACGCAACGTTTCCAGTCCGATGCGGGTGATTTGGTCCGCGATGTCCCCTTTCATCACCGGCGGCAGCTCCGAGATCATGTCATTGAGCGCCTGGATGCTGAACTTGCCGCGTGTGCGGTTTTTGAACTCGCCGTCGGCCTGATACAGCTCCGTCTTGTTGCCGGTGGCCACGAGCTTGTCCGCGGCAGCACCTTCCAGCAGCAGGTAGCCGGGAAACAACGCCCGCGTCACCGGCCCGAGATTCACATCCACTCCCGAAACCCAGCCATCCCAGGTGAAAACCTCGTCGAGGTAGATGTCGAAGGCACCGTTCACATAACCGCCGTAGGCCTCGCCACCGAATGAGCCGTAGATGCCATGCACGTCGTAGGTGACGCTGAGGTGGGCTTTTTCGATGTGCAGTTCCTTCCATCGCAGTTGCCTCACGGTGAAGGTTTCCGTCAGGTTATTGTCCCGGTCCTTGAGTGGCAGGTTGAACCGCACCTGGCCCTTCATGCCGAGAAACTGGATCTTCAGATCCGCCAGCGTGTAATCATCTGCCGGGATGTCGAACACCGCGTCGAGCTGGCCGCTTTCCAGCTTGGAGGTGAAGCTGAAGGGGAAGGGCTTGCTGAAGCCTTTGAGCGGCACGCCTTTGGGGGCCAGCAGCAGGCGGCCCTCCGTCACGGCCAGCGTATCCACACGCCAACCAGGAGCGGCTGGCAGCGGTGGTAGCTGCGGACCCACGGTGGCATCCGGCTTCGGTGACTCTCCCTTCATGAATTTCCGGTAGCTCTCCACATACCAGAACAAATCCTCGCCTACGAAGAGCAAGGGGGAGATGATCTCCACGCGGTCGATGCGGCGGTGCAGTAGCCCATCCAGGGTATAGGTCACTTCGATCACATCCATTTCTGCCACGGTGCGCAGCGGCTCATGCGGGGAGGGAATGCGTAGCCGCGTCAGCACGATGCGTTGCGGCTCCACATTCTCCGCTAGGCCGTCGAGATCGAGCGGCGTCTCGTTGGCGCTGAAGGTCACGTCAAAACGCACCGGCGGCAGGCCAGGGGCGATGCTCATGAGCGTGACGCCGAGTTTTT
>CAXNGR010000614.1:0-3481 GCA_964201265.1 Verrucomicrobiaceae bacterium | reverse complement strand
AGGGTCGAGCTTGGAGAATGTGTCCGATGAAAGTGCTTTAGGTCTTGTTTGGCGCCTTTGCTGAACGTAACGGCAATTGGGCTTGTCACTGTTGCTCGCTCGTCCTCACCTCGTCCTATGAAACACCGTCTGCTCTCTGTTTTCGCTCTTTTCACCGGCTTTGCCACGTTGCTGCCAGCTCAAAACACGGCGGACATTCCCGGCTCGAAGGATCCTGCGGGCCTGAAGCGCTACGAGGGCACGCGAATCACCTTTTACGAACAGAAGGATTTCGACAGCTACACGCTCCCGCTGGGCAAGCTGACGAAGAAGCCGAACGTGAACCTCTTTGCCAAAAGCCTCACGCTGGAAGGCAAGGTGACGAAGGTAACTTACATCAGCCATGATCCGCAGCGCACGGCTTTAGAGGTGTATAAGAACTACCAGAGCGAACTCGCCGCTGGCGGCTGGGAGACGCTGTGGGAAGGCACGGGCGAAGAACTCAGCGCGGGCAAAGGCCTGCTGTTTCATTCACTCTTCAATAACCGGCCCGGTGGCACCTTTGCCATCAGCCACCCAGGTGCTCTTTACCTCGCTGCCAAGAAGGGCGGGGCACATGTGGCGCTATTCGTGGCGAATTTCAAAGCAGGCACGGTGAATCCGAAAACCCTGCAGCCCCAGCCGGGAGTGCCCGTGATCGCGCTCGATCTGATCGAGACGCAGGCGATGGAGGAGAAGATGGTGCTCGTCAAAGCCGAGGAAATGGCCTCGGGTATCCTTCAGCAGGGTTCCGTGAATCTCTACGGCTTCCACTTTGATACCGCGTCCGCCGCCTTGAAGCCCGAGTCCGATGCCACACTCGATGAAGTGGCGAAGCTGCTGAAATCCGACGCCTCGCTGCGTCTGCTCGTCGTCGGTCACACCGACAGTGTGGGAAAGTTTGAAGGCAACATCGAGCTCTCCCAAAACCGCGCGGCATCCGTCGTCGCCGCACTGAGCAAACGCGTTCCATCCGCTGCCCCACGACTCACGCCCTGCGGGGTGGGCTACCAGTGCCCCATCGCCACCAACAGCAGCGAAGAAGGCCGCGCCAAGAACCGCCGCGTGGCCCTGGTGAAGGTGGAGAACTAACAGGACACGCATCAGTTCAGCCGCCATGTCGCCTGCCGCAGCACGGCCAGTTTCGGCTCTGTCATTTTTTCATACCACACGCTGAGCAGCGTGCCGTCTGGCAGTTCCACCGTGCTTGGGTAGCCGAGATCACCACCGATTCCGTCACCCGAAAGAATCATCGCCTCGCCCCAGGTCTGGCCGTTGTCCGAGCTGATGCGCGCCTGGTTGCCGTAAGGCTTGCGGCGGTGGCCGTAGGTCATGACGAGGCGGCCATCTCGCAGGCGCAGCAGATGCGAAGGCAGGCCCCAGACGCCGATGGAATGTGGCTCGCTCCATGTTTTGCCGCCGTCTTTTGACTCGGACTGGAGCGTCTCGCCTTTGCTCGCGTCGTTGTGATTGCGAATCTGCGCGATGAGCGTGCCATCAGCGGCCTCGATCGCATGCAGCTCGTGGTAGCCGCGCACCGCGCTGTCTCCCTGCCGTGTGGGAATATCGGCCAGCCATTGCCAAGTGAGTCCGTCGTCCTTCGACTCGGCCACGCCGATCTTCTTCTCCGCCGTCCACAGTTGTTTCCCGGCATAGAGGAGGCGACCGTCTTTGAGCTGAACTGGCCCATGCGGGCTATTCACGACGGTTGGAATCGGTTTTGACCAAGTTTCGCCTCCGTCCGTGGAACGCAGCACCCATTCACCGAGCTGCGCCTGACGTTCGGCATCGCTGAGCTTCTCATGCGCGGCTTTCCAGCGTGCATAGCGCTCCGCAGGCATCGCCTTTGACACCCAGCCCTGCGATGTGAGCTCGGCCATCGCCGTGGCCTTTTGGTAGGAGTCCTCGTAGGCCAGTGAGGTGAAGGTGGTGACCAGCAGCGTGCCTTTCGCGGTTTCCAGCACGCCTGAGTCACGATCATCGATCGGCCCATCGTAAATCACCTGCGGTGCGGACCAAGTGCCGCCGTGGTCGCTCGATTTCATGGCCACCACTTTCCCAAAAGGGCAGACATGCGCCTCACGCCCGCCGGAGCAGGTCACCCATAGCTCGCCATTCGCCCGCTGCACCACCGTCGGCCAGCCATGATAAAACTCCGGCTGCTGTGAGATGATCTTTGTCTCGATGATTTTCGCCACAGGGGCGGCACCTCGGGCGATGAATGGGAGTGCAAGGGCGGTGGTGGCGAGAAAACGGCGGCGGTTGGTCATGGTGCTACAGACTACGCCCTCGCAGCATGGACTTTAGCAGGTGCCCCCGAGGTAACGAGGAAGAAGCCTTCTCAATCCGGCATTGAGGCTGAATGGTATGTATTTCCGACTCTAGCGGTGGGCAGACATGGCATGGACCGAGTCTTCATGAACCCGTCTGCGGCTGATTGCGTGCGGCATCTTCAGCGGCGCGTTGCGCTGCCTCTGCCGCTCTTTGAGCCGCTTCTTGAGCGGCACGTTGGGCAGCCTCCGCAGCAGCACGCTGGGCTTCTTCCTGGGCACGGCGCATCTGCTCTTCAGCGGCACGGCGGGCCTGTTCCTCAGCCTGACGCTGTGCCATGTCCTGCTGCTGGCGCATCTGCTCCTCGGCGGCGCGGCGGGCTTGCTCCTCGGCTTGTTGACGGGCCATTTCTTGCGCACGGCGCTCGGCTTCTTCCTGAGCACGTCGCATCTCAGCCTCAGCTTGACGGCGGGCCTGCTCTTCCACCTCGCGCTGGGCCATTTCCTGGGCGCGGCGGGCCGCTTCCTCCTGCTGACGTTGCATCGCGACGGCTTCGGCTTGTTGACGAGCGCGTTCAGCCTCGACGGCGGCCTGGGCCTGCTCTGCGGCCCTATTTTCGGCCATAGCCCGTTGCTGTGCGGCAAGCTCCTCTTGTTGGCGTTGCTGCATGGCATTAGCCTCGGCCTGCTGGCGGGCGCGTTCGGTCTCGGCAGCGGCCAGAGCTTGTTCTGCGGCCTTATTTTCGGCCATGGCACGTTGCTGCCCGGCAAGCTCTTCTTGCTGACGTTGCAGCATGGCGTTCGCTTCCGCTTGCTGGCGGGCGCGTTCAGTCTCGGCGGCGATCTGCGCTTGTTCGGTCGTCATTTTCTCCGCCGCAGCTTTCTGCTGGGCGGCGAGTTCTTCCTGCTGACGCTGCTGCATGGCGGCTGCTTCAGCCTGCATGCGTGTTTTTTCGGCTTCTGCCGCTACCGCTTGCTCCACTGCCATGTTTTCGGCAGCGGCAGGCTGCTGGGCGGGTGGTTCGTTCTGTTGCGGAACTGGCGTTGCCGTCACAGCGGGCATGGTTTGCAACACGGGTGGCTGAGAGGAGGGAATTTCGCCGGGAACGACCGTAACGGTGGGCCGTGTGGCTTCCACGGTAACGGTTGGAGCTGGAATCACAGGCTCCGCAGGCATCACCACGGTAGTTGGT
>CAXNGR010000613.1:0-3485 GCA_964201265.1 Verrucomicrobiaceae bacterium | reverse complement strand
TTGTCGGGATCGAGGTTGAACTCCTTCGCATGCGCCCGAATCCAGCGGATGGCGGCCTTGCAATCATAGACTTGCGCAGGCCACTTGGCCTCCTTGGTGAGCCGATAGCCGACCGTGACTGCGGCGTACTCACCGGTGCGGGCGAACTGGATCGCCGCCGCCGCATAGCCGAGGCGATCACCATTCACCCAGCCGCCGCCATGAATCAGCGCGACGACGGACAGGGGCTTGTCGTTGTTGCGTTTGTTTGGCAGGTAGAGATCGACCTGCTGCTTCGGGTTATCATTGCCGGCATAGGATTGGTCGAGCCGGACTTCGACTTGGCTGGTCGCGGCGATTTTCACGACGCTTTGTTTCTTCGCGGCCAGGTCTTGGGAGAGGACTGCTGATGCGACGAAGAGGAAGCAGGGGAGGAGATGTTTCATGGCGGTGTTTGGACGGTTCAGTCGTTGCTCGGTGACGCATCCTTGGCATACAACGCGGATGCTCGCCCCGGTTATCACCCCCGAAGGAATCCTCACGCTCGAAGGCCAAGCGGATAGTGCCGTGGAGCGCCAGCTCACGGCCACTAGCGGCACGGGGGCGTTGCTGTGCTTGCTGGCGACCGGTTTGCACACGGCGGAGTTTGATCCGCCGTTTCGCTGGCTTCGCGAGTGGGCGCGGCAGTTTTTCACGCGCCTGTGCCAGACGAAGGACGCGGCGGCGGTCAGCGTGCCGTCGGTGGAGGAACGCGTGGCCTTCATGGCCGCAGCGCCGCCGTTTGCGGGCGTGGAGTATCTCACACCAGAGGTGCTGGAGCGCTGGTGGCTCGATCTCGCCAGACACATCACTCAAATCGCAACGCAAGGCATCGAAACGTGGCTGCGTGAGGAATGCCCCGCGTGGCATGTCGTTGGGCGTGTGACATTTCATCTCGCCGAGAACAAAACGGACACACAGCGGCCTTTCGCGTTTTTGGCGACCTTTACGGAGAAGCTCAGCGCCAGCGGCCAGCCGCAGCATCTGCCGCTGGCGCGTGCCTTGCAGCTTTACGCCGGGCAGAAGGATCAAACCGCGCTGAACGCGCTATTGGAACCGGTGCGCATGGCGGCGGAGAAATCCAAGCTGCTGCGCGAGTGGCTGGAGACGCGGCGCTTGTTTCAGCCGATGGCGATGTCGCCGCAGGAAGCCTTTCGCGTGCTGCGTGAGACGGTGGTGTTTCAGGAAAGCGGCATCGTCATGAAGCTGCCAGACTGGTGGCGCACCGGCAAGGGGCCGCGCCCTGCGGTTTCGGTCACAATTGATGCGCCGAAGAAAACCTCCCTGCATGCCGGAACGCTGCTGAGCTTCAAAATGGCCGCCAGCCTCGAAGGTGAGCCGCTGACCGACGCTGAATGGGAAAAACTGCTCAGCGCCGACACAGGCCTCGTTTCGCTGCGTGGCAAGTGGATCGAAGTCGATGGTGCTCAGTTGCAGCAGGTGATGGAGCACTGGAAAAAGGTGCAATACGCGACGGGTGAAGGCGGCATCGGCTTCCTCGACGGCATGCGGCTCCTCGCAGGCTTCGATCCGCGCCAACTGGCGGCGGAAGAGGAAAGCACCGAGATGGTGCATGATTGGAGCGACATCGTGGCGGGCAAAAACCTCGCGCAACTGCTCGACCAGATGCGCGATCCGGCTGAAGCGACTCCGCCGTCGAATCTCTGTGCCACCATGCGTCCGTATCAGCTCAAAGGCTTCGCGTGGCTGCAATTCATGACGCGCCTCGGCCTCGGTGCCTGCCTCGCCGATGACATGGGTTTGGGGAAGACGATTCAGGTGATCGCTTTGCTGTTGGATCGAAAGGTAGGGCGCTTCGTCCCCGAAGCGCCGTCGCAGGCCAAACGAGCCACGAAAACACCCAATGACATCCGCAGCCCTGTTGGCGATTCGCGGCGGCTGGAGGACCAGCCCACCCTCCTCGTCGTTCCCGCCTCGCTTGTGGGAAACTGGAAGGCCGAGGTCGCGAAGTTCGCGCCCGATCTGAAGCTCTTCATCGCGCATCCATCCCAAACCTCGCGCGAGCAGCTCGATCTCGCCGTGCAACACACCGCCGAGGCGCTTCGCGGCTGTGATGCGATGCTCACGACCTATCAATTCCTCCAACGCACCGAAGCATGGCAGGTGCATCCTTGGAGCGTCGTGATTCTCGATGAAGCACAGGCCATCAAGAATCCTGGCAGTGCCAGCACGAAGGCCGTGAAGCGCCTGCAAGCCCCCACACGCATCGCCTTGACCGGCACGCCCGTCGAAAACCGCCCCGGCGATCTCTGGAGCCTCTTCGACTTCCTCAATCCCGGCCTGCTCGGCGGTTCAGGTGCCTTTGCGGATGCCGTGAAGCGCTGCGCGAAGTCCAGCGAAGGCTTCGCGCCGCTGCGGCGACTGGTGAAGCCTTACATCTTGCGCCGGATGAAGACCGATAAGAGCATCATCACCGATCTGCCGGACAAAATCGAAACCAAGGCCTTCTGCGGCCTCACCAAGCGTCAGGCCACGATCTACGCGAAGCTCGTCGATCAACTCGCGAAGATGCTGGCCGACAAGGACATGGAGCCGATCAAGCGTCAGGGCCTTGTGCTCGGCTTCCTGCTCAAGTTCAAACAGATCTGCAATCACCCCAGCCATTGGAACGGCGATGGCGCGTGGCATCCTGAAGACAGCGGCAAATTCACCCGCCTCGCCGAGATTTGCAGCGAACTCGCCGAGCGCCGCGAACGCGCGCTCATCTTCACGCAGTTTGCGGAGACCTGCGATCCTCTCGCCCGCTTCCTCGCCACCGTGTTTGGCCGCGAAGGTCTCATCCTGCACGGCGGCACCAGCGTGAAGAAGCGCCCCGAACTTGTCGAGGCCTTTCAGCAGCCCGGCGGCCCGCCCTTCATGGTCATCAGCGTCAAGGCCGGCGGCACCGGCCTCAACCTCACCGCCGCCAGCCACGTCATCCACTTCGACCGCTGGTGGAACCCCGCCGTCGAAAACCAAGCCACCGACCGCGCCTTCCGCATCGGCCAGAAGCAGAACGTCTTCGTCCACAAGTTCGTCTGCCAGGGCACTATTGAGGAGCGCATTGACTCATTGATTGAGGAGAAGATGATCCTAGCCCAGGATTTGATCGGCGATGACGCAGGAGCGGAGAAACTGCTCACCGCGATGAGCAGCGAGGAGTTGCTCGACTTCGTGAGGCTGGATGTCAGCGCGGTGCAGGTTTGAAACGAGTGTCTAGCACAAGACTGGAGAGAGTGAATGGAGTCTGACTGAGCTCTTTTGCTTGGCCTGCCAGCGTCTCCGAGGCTTCACGCATGGCATCCACGTTGTCATCCCGGCTGCCCGGTTCTGCGGTCCAAGCAATGACATACAGGCCGTGGCTCCAGCCTTCGGCCAGCCTGGGTTTGAGATAGCGGTCGAGCAATTGCGTCTTCATCGCCACCCGGCGTTCTTTGGCGTTGCTCTTTCGCAGCTTTTTCAGTTCG
>CAXNGR010000612.1:0-3489 GCA_964201265.1 Verrucomicrobiaceae bacterium | reverse complement strand
GACGAAGAGTGGACTCATGCCGTCGGCATTGGAACGATGGAAAAGCGAATACCTGACACCACTCCCAAGGAACTGAGCGGGAAGGTCAAGAGTCACTACCCATGGGGCAATGTGTGGCCGCCGCCGGAAGGCGGTGGTAACTACGCGGACAGATCGCTCAGGGGCGGCTCGATTACATATACTGATAAAAACAAACACCCAGATCGTGCGTATCTGGAGCGGCAGTACGATGATGGCTACGCTTCAGCCTCGCCCGTCATGAGTTACAAACCCAACAACCTCGGCATCTACGACCTCGGTGGCAATATGGCAGAATGGTGTGAAGACTGGTTTGATGAGACCAGGACCATGCGTGTCACGCGTGGGGAAAATTGTTCCGGTTCTCAGTCACTCTACGAAGATGGGCGCAATGCTTTGCTTTCTTCTTGGCGGGAACCCAAAACCCTTGATTTAGGCGCTGGTTTCCGGGTGGTGATGGAGGTGCCGTGATTCCAAACCCGCACGAAAGGCCTGCTCTTCCTCAAGACACGCGCCATCCTTGGCGGCTGCATTGGCGTGGTGTTTGCCGCGCTGACCTGGAGCGGGGCGTTGGACTCGCTGGAGGATCTGACGGTGGACTACCGGCTGCGGCTGGCAGGCATCGTGAATTCATCTCCGCTTTTGCAGGCTATCTTCACAGTTGCCTTCAACGAAGCAGAGGAATAGTCTCTGGGCATGATTATGGAAGCCATGCCTGTGGTGCAGCAGCTCAACTCCCGTGAGAAGCGGCAGTTGGCCGTTGAGCTTTGGAACACCGCAGACAGTGAGGACGGTGAGGTGAGTGTTGACGATGCGCTCCTGAAGCTGATCGACCAGCGTCTGCAAGCACACGCGGCGAATCCCGCAGCCGTTTCAACCTGGGACGAGGTGAAACAACGTGTCTTCGGCTCTCATGGCACATGAGATCATTTGGACAGCCGGTGCCGAGGCCGATCTGCAGTGGCTCTACGAGCAGATTGGCGATCATGATCTGGCTTTGCGCGTGCTGCATCAGCCCTTGGAGCATGTCCTGAGTCTGCTCGCTGAGCATCCAGGCATTGGTGCCAGGGTTCGCACAACCAGGCGTGTGCGACGTGTGCTCGCTGGGCCGCAAATGCGCTATGGACTGTTTTATGTCGAGGAGGGGCGGCGCGTCATGATTCATGTGCTGGTGGACATGCGCCAAGACCCGCAGGACCTAGAAAAAAGGCTGGCAAGACTGTGATGTAAGTCACCTTCGATGGAACGTCCCCCATGAACCGTCTGCTCTTCCTCAAAGCCCGCGCCATCCTTGGTGGCGGCATTGGCGTGGTGTTCGCCGCGCTGGCCTGGAGCGGGGCACTGGACTCGCTGGAGGATCTCACTGTCGATTACCGGCTGCGTTTGCGCAAACCTCAGCCCGTTTCCGATGAGGTGCGGCTGTTGGGCATCGGGGACCGGGATGTCGGCTCCCAGCTTGGCCGCTGGCCGTTTCCACGAGCGGTGCATGGGGATGTGCTGAGCATTCTGAACGCCATGGGCGCTAAGCACACGACTTTTGACGTGCTGTTCACCGAACCCTCGGCGGACGAGGATCAAGACACGCGATTAAAGGCAGCCATTGAAAAACAGCCGCAGGTGACGCTGGCCTACCACTTCGAGCAAGCGGAGCCGGAGAAGCATGCGTCGCAGGCGGAGGACCGGCAGCATTTCATCACGGATGGCAGCCGCTTCGGCCTGCATGTGAATGATTTGAAGCTCGTGCGCGGGCGTCTGCCCGTGGCGCCCTTTGCCAAGCTGCCAGTCAGCTATGGCGCGGTGAACGCGGTGCCGGATGCCGATGGCGTGATCCGCCGTGTGCCGCTGTTCTTTGCGCATGACGGGCGGCTTTACCCCAGTCTGGCGATGCAGACGATCATCGCCGCGCTGGGACTGCGGGATGACCAGATCAGCATCGTGCCGGGAAAGGAGGTGACGCTGGTGGACACGCCGCGCGGCACGCTGCGCATCCCGATTGATGAACACGGGCAGTACCGCGTGAATTTCCTCGGTGATGTCGGCGTGTTCATGCCTGCCTTTGAATACCTCGATCTCTACCAGGCCGTGCAATCACCGGAAATGGGCGCGCAGCTCGGTGCGGCGGTGAAAGACCGCATCGTGCTCGTCGGCCTCGTCAGCACGGGGAACACGGACGTGGTCAGCTCCTCCATCGGACGTGTGCCGGGCGTGGCCGTGCAGGCCACGGTGGTGAGCAACATCCTGATGGGCAGCCATCTTCATTTTCTGCCGCGCTGGCAGCAGGCGCTCCTCATCTTCCTCGCGGGAGCGCTGCTCGGCCTCGGCATGTGGCCCTCACGCGCATGGCTGGGAATTGTGATTTTCCTCGTGATGACCGCTGTCTGGAGCGCCGTCGCCGTCGTGGCGGCAAGCGCGAATTTTATCCTCCCGGTGGTGCCCGCCTGGATGACCTTTGGCATGGCCACGCTGGCCCTGCTGGGACTGGAAGCCGCCGCCATGAAGCAGGACCGCTCACGGGTAGTCAGTGTGCTGGGCCGCTACATCGCCCGCCCCGTGCTGGAACGGCTCGTGGACACAGAACACGCCGCGCCTGCCGCCACCGAGCGCCGCGAACTGACGATTTTCTTCTCGGACATCCGCGGCTTCACCGCCTGGACCGAGCGTGCGGAGCCGGACGAGGTGGCCGCGCGTTTGAACGAGTACTTCGCCGCCATGACCCCGTTCATCGAGCTTCACGGCGGCACGCTCGACAAGTTCATCGGCGACTGCATCATGGTCTTCTTCGGCGCGCCTGCGGCGGATGACAAACACGCTCTGCATGCCGTGCAGATGGCGCTCGACATGCAGCGTGAGATGACCCGTTTGAATGAGAACTGGTCCAAACGCGGTTACGAGCCGCTGCACATCGGCATCGGCATCCACACCGCCTACGTCACCGTTGGCAGCTTCGGTTCCAGCGCTTTCCTTGACTACACCGTCATCGGTCGCGGCGTGAACCTCGCCGCCCGCATCGAGTCCCGGGCCGAGGGTGGCAAGATCCTCATCTCCTCACGCACGCATTCATTGGTGCGTGAGCAGATCAAATCACAGACGCATCCCGACCTCACTCTAAAAGGCATTCCCGAACCGCAGGTGGTGTGGGAGGTAGTGGTGGCTTGATTGGCGCGCCTTTAAGGTGAGGCGGACGTCATTTCGAGAACCACCCGGAACCCAAAGCATGTGTCTTTTCTCGAATCAGGAATGTAAGGGTAACGCTCGGAGGAAAGCAGAGCATTCCTATCAAAATCGAGCCAGCAGGCACCCCGAAGCACGCGCTCCTTCTGGCTGGCATTGTACCAGTCTTCACACCATTCCGAGACATTGCCGCCCATATCGAACAGGCCAAGCTTGTTGGGGAGATAGCTCATCACCGGAGCTGTTTCGGGATAGCCATCGTCCATTGCGAGAGACCCTTGCAGGCCGTAATCAAGCTTG
>CAXNGR010000611.1:0-3494 GCA_964201265.1 Verrucomicrobiaceae bacterium | reverse complement strand
TAGCCGAAGTCATCCGCGAGGATGAAGACTATGTTTGGCTGTGAGGCAGGCAGAGCTGAGCAGAGGGCGAGCAGGAAAAGAAGCACGAGGCGCATGGCCGTTGGAAACGCGTTTCGATCTCGTCACTTGCACCCACCTCGCCCTGCGGCACGAAAGAGAGCTGGAAAGTGCTTTCGTGCAGCAGTCTCACCTGCTTTTGTATGCCTTCAATCTTCACAGTCCTTGTGAAAACTTCATCAGAACTCCCCTTTTAACGAATCATGAGAATTTGCTGCATCGGTGCCGGCTACGTCGGAGGACCCACGATGGCGATGATCGCCGACAAATGCCCACACATCCGCGTCGATGTGGTGGACCTCAACGCTGACCGTATCGCGGCCTGGAACTCGGATGAGCTGCCGGTTTATGAGCCGGGACTCGATGAACTCGTCCGTGAGGCACGTGATCGGAACTTGTTTTTCTCCACGGCGGTGAAGGAGGCCATCCATGCGGCGGACATCATCTTTGTGAGCGTGAACACACCCACAAAAACTTTTGGCCTAGGGGCGAACAAGGCGGCGGACTTGCGCTTTGTCGAATCCGTGGCGCGCACCATCGCGGAGGTGGCGGAAAGTCCGAAGATCATCGTGGAAAAGAGCACGATCCCAGTGCGCACGGCGGAGGCGATCCACTCGATCCTCGCGGCTGACTCGAAAGGCCTGCGGCATCAGGTGCTCTCCAATCCTGAATTCCTCGCCGAAGGCACGGCAGTGAAGGATCTGAATAATCCTGATCGAATTTTAATCGGCGGAGAGCAGACCGAGGCCGGTCTGGCTGCTGTTGAGACACTGGTCAGCGTGTATGCCAACTGGGTGCCTCGTGACCGCATTCTTACCACGAACCTGTGGTCCTCCGAGTTGTCGAAACTCGTCGCCAACGCGTTTCTGGCCCAGCGCATCTCCTCCATCAACAGCATCTCTGCCCTCTGCGAGAAGACCGGAGCGGATGTGGACGAGGTGGCGCGCGCCATCGGCTCTGATTCGCGCATCGGCTCGAAGTTCCTGAAGGCCTCCGTGGGCTTCGGCGGCTCTTGTTTCCAGAAGGATGTGCTCAATCTCGTCTATCTCTGCGGACATTTCGGTCTGCCAGAGGTCGCCGCCTATTGGGACCAGGTCATCCAGATGAACGACTGGCAGAAGCGCCGCTTTGCGGAGCGTATCCTGCGTGCGTTGTTCAACACGGTCACTGGCAAGCGCATCGCCGTGCTGGGCTTTGCGTTCAAGAAGGATACCAACGACACGCGCGAGTCCGCCGCGATCTATGTCTGCCAGGATCTTCTGGAAGAGAGGGCAAACCTCTCTATTTACGATCCCAAGGTGGGTGCGCCGCAAATTTGCAAGGATCTCGCTATCCAGGCGGACAATCCCAATGTCGAGTTTGCTACCAGCGCTCACCAGGCCGCCGCAGGTGCTTATGCTTTGCTCATCCTCACCGAGTGGGATGAGTTCCGTGAGTTGGATTTTGAGGCCATTTACAAATCCATGCTGAAACCCGCGTGGATCTTTGATGGGCGCAATGTGCTCGATCACGCCAGGCTGCGTGAAATCGGCTTCAAAGTTTACAGCATCGGCAAGCAAGCAGCCCACGAGGCCGGCATCTGATCCGCGACCCGCTTGCTGTGGTGCCTGAGACAGGACTCGAACCTGCACTGATTGCTCAACCAGATCCTAAGTCTGGCGCGTCTACCAATTCCGCCACTCAGGCGAGGGGCTGCTGCGCTGCATGTTCCGTGTCATGAGGCGCGGTGCAAATGAATTATCGAGTGCGCAGCAGGCGGGAGGCGATCCAGCCGGTGAGCAGCACGGTCAGGAGCGGGGCGAGGCCGATTTTCAGATTGTGGCCAATCCAGGGCAGCCAGCCGCTGTGATAGTGGGTGATACCGCTGAAGTATTTCAAACCGAACACCCAGCCGCCATGCAGGCCGATGCCAGCCCAAAGCGCCCCGGTCTGCATGCGCACCTGCGCCAGCACCCAGCCGACGGCGAACAACGTGGCGAATTCAGCCAAAAGGAACTGCGTGTCGCCAAAGCTGGCGGCGATTTGCCCAAGCACCAGGAAACCGCTGCTCCAGGTGACGGCGGCATCCTCGATCTGCCAGCCTTCAGGCGGTTTTAGAAAGTGAACGAGGGCAAAAACAACGGTGCCAGCGAGCAGCGCCGACCGCGCAGACATCGTCCGCAGCAGCAGGCCGAGCAGCAGGCCACGAAAAAAGAACTCCTCCACGATGCCTGCACCGAGTGCGGCGGTGACGGCCTCGCCCAGCCGCCACCAGCGGGTGTCTGGGCGCAGTTGATAGGCACCTAGCTGGAAAAAAATGAAGCCGAGCAGCAGCAGCAGGCCACTGGCGAGCGCAAAACCCAGCGCCCATTGCCTCAGGCCGGTGCCAAACGGTCTCCAGACTGGCAGCAGTGAGCGATCCAACCGCACCCAGCGCAGAAACGGCCAGATGAGCACGATGGCACAGACGAGCACGGCGCGGTTGAAGTAGCGGGTGAAGCGAGCTTTCTCAATTTCACCCAGCAGCCAGATGACGAGGCCGCTTTCACGCAAAGACGATGCCGAAAGCCAGCCGTGGCCTGCTTTGCCTAGATGAAACAGTGGCACGGCCAGCAACGCCCCGCCGAGCATGACGGCGAAGAGATAAAGGAGGAGCTTCGGCAGGGCAGGAGCACGGTTGTGGCTGGCGGCTTGCATGAGGGCGATACTAGCGCATCCTGCTCGCTCTCAATGACCAAAAACCAAATCCACGAATGGCACGAACGAATTGAGGATGGCCGCAAGCAGTACATCCGCGCGTATTGGAACTCGCGCGAGTGGCAGTTTCAGGTGGCGCATCCTGACGGCGAAAAGTGGATGCTGCTGGAGCAGCCCGGACCAGAACGCTGGCTGGAACTGCGCGATCTGCTCTTCCGCAAGTACCAGCGCAAGAAGCTGCCGTGGAAGTATGTGGAGGAACTCGACAAGATGCTGGAAAAGAGAGGCATCCGGGAAAATGAGCCTGCCAAGGACGAGGAATGAGGTCAGTGACTAGTGGTGATCTCGGCACTGACTCCACCGCCGTAGGGGGCGCCCAGGCGCATGTCCACATGCACCTCAGGAAACTCGAAGCGGCACTCGCTGCTGGTGGAACGTCTGCGTGAGGCCAGACCAAACAGGGCAAGCACGACGGCTCCGCCCGCAAGCACGGGAATGACGGCCCGTGCGAGCAGCTTCTCATCATTCTGAAGAGGCAGCGTATGCCGAAGCCGTGCGCTTTCCATCTGGCGCAGACGGTCGATCCAGGAGCGGGTGGCCAGCGCTAGGCGTTCGTCGAGAGTGAGCGCGGTGTTGCCGAGGGTGCGGCGGGATTCCTGCATGATCTCGATGAGTTCCGCCGAGGAGTGACGTGCCCATAGCTCGGGAGCAAAGGACATGGCCCCACTGTTCGTGGCGCGGTCATAGGCCATGAGCACCGC
>CAXNGR010000610.1:0-3501 GCA_964201265.1 Verrucomicrobiaceae bacterium | reverse complement strand
TCGGCGAGACGCTCATGGTGCGCGCGGCGCTGCTGAAGACGCGCACGGCGGCCTGATCCTGGAGGGATCAACGAAAAGAGGTAGGGCGGATGTGTTGGGCGGGGACGATGCCGTGGTTCTCTGCATGACCGCCGCCCAACTATCCGGCTGGTGGCGTGATCGCAGACAACCCGGCCCGCGAACGCCTCCAGACCGGACGGATAGTTCGGCGAAGGTCATTTTCCTGTTGGCTCAGTCCTGTGCGCCGAACACATCCGCCCTACGAACATCCGGCACATCACTCCGACGAAGCACGCTGCTTGCATCCATGCCGGGATGCGGCCTTGAGAGAAACGGCGTGTTTTCGTCTTGTCCGGTGGTGTTCAGCCGCTTCACGGCTTCGACCACCGGCTACCTTCTTTGATCCCTCCGGGATCGGCTGAACTCGGACGAGTTCAGCTACAGATTCACCGCTGGGAGCGGTGCGACGATATTCACCGGCCAGGGCATGAATTTTTCAATAATGCCTGGGGCGAGTTCTTTGCCGGTCTCGTAGGCGCGGCGGAACATTTCGAGCTTGGCGTCGATGTTATCGACGTGATGCAGCGCGATGGCCTCCGGCGTCTTCGGCAGCACGGGGGAGCCAAACTCATGCGTGCCGTGATGCGCGGCAATGAGGTGCAGCAGGTGCAGGCGCACGGTTTCAGAGGCGGGTTCGAGCAGTGTCCACTCCGCAGCGGCGGGGGTGTCCAGCATGTCGCGCCACATCTTGTTCACCAGCTCCAGGCCGAGCGGAATGTGGCCGAGCATCTCGGCGGTGAGGTTGTAGGGCATGGTGAAGCCGGATTCGGCATAGGCGTTCTCCCAGAGCTTGCCGCAGTCGTGAAACAGCACGCCCGCGATCATCAGATCGCGGTTTAAAGCCGGATACACGCCCGCAATCGCCACCGCACAACGCATCATCTGCGCTACATGTTCGACGAGGCCGCCACGGCGCGCGTGATGATTGCGTCGAGCCGCTCCGGTGCGACGGAATCGCTCGCCGTGACGCTCCAGAAAGGCGGAGCAGAGCTTCAGAAGACGTGGATCGCGAATGGACTCGATGAAGGCCACGATATCGGCGTAATCGGCTTGCTGACGGGCGGCGAGATCGGGATCGCCAAGGAGCAAAGTGCTCGATTCGTCTTCGGCAAGCGCCCGCATCTGCACTTGGCGTGGTTCCAGGCCGTATTTGCCGTCCACCCACTGTCCGGCGAGCTGGATGAATGAGTTGCGCGTGAGTTTGGCGGCGTCTTGAAACAGCGGATGATTGTCGAACACGCGCCAGACGAAGGAATCGCCCGCATCGACGAGTTTGACCTCGTAGAACGGGCTGCCTGAGCTGGTGGCCTTCTCGATGCGTGACTCGACCTGCAAGTGCAGCCGGTAAGGCTGCGGCGTTTGATTCGCGACCTGCCGGAGCTGCGTGATCGTGATCAGGTCGAGATCGTCTGGCATTTGTTCGCTCATGAGGCGGAGTCTTTGGTGTGGCCTGGATTGTTTTGCCACGGAGTGCCGCTGGTGTCGGAAAGCAGAGCACGGCTTTTTGGTGCGTCTGTGGTAGGAATCCTGTCGTCTTCACTGACGAACATGAACAACAGAATGCCGATGATAGGAGCGAAAGTGATGACAAGGAACCAGAGGATGCGCTCATTGGTTCCAAAGCGTCTGCGGTTAAGCAGGTAGGCGAGAATCACACAGTAAATCAGGATGTAAATGACCCAGGCCACGACCCAAAGCGGCTCTGTGCTGATGAGTTTGAAGTCTGGCATAGTCCCGCGAATTCAAGCGGCTGCGCACAGAAAAGCAATACGTATCCCGGCGCTACATCACCGGCGTGGCAATCTCCCGCCACGGCCCTTGCTGCAGCACGATCTCAGGCACGAGCGACTGCCAGTGGGAATCGCGGGCGTGGATCATGTTGCGCACCTCGGCACTGGTGTGGAAGAGGAAGTCGTGGTTCGGCTCTTCCAGCGGGCGCACGCACTTTGTTTCGACGAGGTAGCGCAGCAGATGCTTCTGCTCGGGAGAGACGCGGGCGTCGTTGATACTGAGCACTTGGCCGTTTAGCGGATTGCCCATGGGATAGACGTAAACGCGAACTTGGTTTTTAAACAGGCGGCCAAAGGCCTCCAGCAGGCCACCTTCGAGGTCCGTACACCAGCGTTCGTTGAACAGCTCCTGGAACAACGGCAGGCCCAGGATGATGCCGATGGGACACTGCGTGTGACGGGCCAGGTAGCTGCTGACGCGGTGGAATTCGGGGTACTTTGAGATGAGCACGTTCTTACCCAGCGCCTGGAGAATGTCTGCCCGCGCCAAGAAGTCGCTGTCTGGCACCTCGGCACCGCTGGCGAGGAGGTTGTGCATGGTGATTTCGAGGATCTCGATGTTGTCGCGAGCCTGTTCGCCGAAATCGGCCTGAAATGCGGCTTGGCCGCGCTCGATCATGTCGAGATTGAGCTTGGTGATGGGGTCAAAGCTGCCGCGCTTGAGAATGACCGGCTTTCTCCAAAGCACGTCGGAGGCCTGCCAGATCTCGCCGTTCGCACCGAAAAGGGCGGCATCGGCGAGGCCGAGGCGCACGAGTTTGAGTGCCACGAGGCGGTCCTGATACTCGTGCGCGGCAAAGGCCGGGCCGGTGAAGTCCACCATGTCGATCTCGACGCGTTTGCGGCCCACATCGTCGAGCAGGCTCTCGAGGAAGGTGTCCAGCGAGCTGCGCAGATGGAAGGCACCGTAGATGAGATTCACGCCGAGGATGCCGAGCGCGTCGGCTTGGCGGGCGTTGGACTCGTCCAGCAGCCGCACGTGCATGTGGATCTCGCTGCCGGGACCACCCGGCTCGGTTTGAAAACGCAGGCCGATCCAGCCATGGCACTCTTCCTTGGTATCGCGGTAAGATTTCGCCCGCACGGTGTCGGCCAGGGTGAAGAAGGTCGTCGTCGAGCCGCGCTTCGCATTGAGGCGCTGGATGAGCATGGGGTACTCGTGCTCTAGCATGGCACACATGCGCTGGCGGGAGACGTAGCGGGTGGCTTTGCCGTAGATCTCGTCGCTGATGATCATGTCATAGGCAGACATGGTCTTCGCCACGGTGCCGGAGGCTCCCCCGGCGCGGAAGAACCAGTTCGCGATTTCCTGCCCAGCTCCGATCTCGGCAAAGGTGCCGTAAATGGTGTGGGCGAGGTTGATCTTGAGCGCTTTCTCAAGGGTTCCAGGGCGTTCGGTGACGGCATTCATGCGGTGAACATACGATGCGCGGCCCTGCTGCCGATGCACGAGCCATTTGAAGACGTTTCAGCCCCGTTTCTGGCAAACCGGCCCCAGCATGGCTCAACAGCGGCCAGTTGCGCCAAGTGCCACGCCAATTGTGCCAAAAATGGCACTTTATCCCTCTTCTCACGTCTCACCTCTCACGCCTCACTTTTTCACAAGTCATTGATTCACAACGATCAAAGTCGTGCCGCCCCCCACTTGGCA
>CAXNGR010000609.1:0-3504 GCA_964201265.1 Verrucomicrobiaceae bacterium | reverse complement strand
AAGAAGCCAACGTCATAACGGCCAAACCAACTGACATGAAACGCTCAATCATAATTACTGACCTAACGCGGTTTGGTGAAGGCGATCCCAGAGTTTGCACCGCTGGGATTGATCCCGAAAACGGTGAATGCATTCGCCCATTGCCTTATTTGCAGTTCTCTGATTTCACCCGGCTTGGGATTTTTCCGGGCGGAATACTCTCAGGCGATTTTGCCCCTAATTCTTCGAAGAAAGCACCGCATACGGAGGATACGCACCGCAAGAACTTAAAGTTTCTGGGGCCGTGCAGTGCTGAGGATTTTGAATCTGTCTTAAAAAACAGCTTGTCGCCAAGCTTGGAGGCAGGCTTTGAGGTGTCTTTGCCGGATGGGGCGAAGCTGATCCCACTGGCCCCGCCGCCTCCTCGTTCAATTATCACTGTGAAAGTTAATCCTCGCACCGTGGAAATCGTGGAGGATGGATACAAGCCGGGGAAAATTCGCATTCACTTCACAGATGGGGCGGGCAAACGTTATCGATTTTTCTCGATAGCCGACCTCGGTTTCCATGATTACGCTCAGCGGCATCGTGAAAGCGGTGCACTGAATGAACTGAACGCAGCGATTGCTGAGCAAGACGTAGTCTACCTCCGCATTGGGCTCGGACGCGCCTTCAAGAACCCCCAAGGCAAGGAGGGATTTTGGATGCAAGCCAATGGAATATACACGTTCCCTGCGAAGCTCAGTTATATCCGCTCTTACCCGCCAGGCGGAACGGATAAACCATAAGCACGACAGTGAACCCGCTCTTCACCATCGGTCACTCAACCCACGATTTCCCGGCGTTTCTCAGACTGTTGAAGCAGCATGAGATTGAAGTCGTGGCTGATGTGCGGTCGCGCCCATTCAGCCGGTTTCCGTGGTTCTGCCGTGAAGCCTTGGAGAAGGAGCTGAAGGCCAATCGCATTCGATATGTCTTTCTGGGAACCGAGCTTGGGGCTCGGCGGGAGGAACGCGAGTGCTACATCGGTCCCAGGGCTGACTATCGACTGATTGCACAGACAGCCGCCTATCAGAAGGGAATCGAGCGGTTGCGAAACGGGGTGTCCCGCTTCCGAATCGCGCTCATGTGCTCCGAACGCGAGCCGCTGGACTGCCATCGCACGATTTTGGTTTGTCGCCATGCGAAGGAGTTTGCCGACATCTCTCACATCCGCGCCGATGGACGGCTGGAATCCCATGCTGAGGCTGAAGCGCGTTTGTTATCCCGATACTTCTCCGACAATCATGACTTCTTCCGCTGTGAGGAGGAAATGCTTGATGAAGCCTATCTGCGGCGCGGTGAAGAGATCAACTACGTTGACGAATCTCAAACCTCAGTGCTGAGAGAGACACCCTTAAACGATGAATACTGACACGACTGTTTACACCATTGGCTTCACCAAGAAGACCGCCGCTGAGTTCTTTGAGATGCTGCGCAAGAGCGGCACCAAGCGCGTGGTGGATGTGCGGCTCAATAATGTTTCCCAGCTCGCTGGTTTTTCAAAGAAGGACGATCTCCAATACTTCCTCAAAGAGATCGTCGGCATCGACTACATTCATCAGCCATTGCTCGCGCCGACGGCTGACATTCTGGACGCCTACAAGAAACACAAGGGAGACTGGAGTATCTACGAGCCTGCATTTCTAGATCTGATGAAGAAGCGCGAGATCGAGAAGCGGATTGATCCAGCAACGATCAAAGGGGGCTGCCTCTTGTGCAGCGAGGACAAGCCACACCATTGTCATCGACGTCTCGTTGTTGAATACCTGCGGTCAAAGTGGGGTGAGTTGGACATCAGACACTTGGTTTAATTGTATTGAGTCCTATCTCATGTTAACAACCTCGGACATCTACGGCCTGCTGCATTCCTCCAACTACCGCAGCCACTACGCCGACAACCTCGGCAAGGAACTCCCCCGCATCCCCGCCGTGAGGCGCTTCGCCGACTTCAAGGCCTTCCTCCAAGCCGGCCGCGACCTCGCCCACTGGCACCTCAACTACGAAACCGTGGCCCCCTACGCCGGAGTCACCCTCGACACCGGCAAGCACGCCCTCAAGTCCCTCAAGCCCGAGGACTACCGCGTGGAGAAGATGAAGTTCGCCAAAACCCGCGACCCCGAGACCAACAAGTCCATCAACGACAAAACCACCGTCTTCTACAACGCCCACCTCACCCTCCGCGACATCCCCGAAGAAGCCTACGCCTACATCGTCAACGGCAAACCCGCCCTCGAATGGGTCATGGAACGCCAAAGCGTCAGCAAAGACAAAGACAGCGGCATCGTGAACGACGCCAACCTCTGGGCCACCGAAACGATGCACAACCCCGCCTACCCCCTCGAACTCTTCCTCCGCGTCATCACAGTGAGCCTTGAGACGATGAAGATCGTGGAGGGGCTGCCAGCTTTGGCTGAAGAGAAGTAGCTACCCGAACCCACCCCACGCAACACCGCTATGAACCAAGAAATCACACCGCTAAATCTCGAGCCCCTCCAAGACCTGCCGCCCTCGCTGAGGGTGATTCTTCCCAATGCCTCCGGCGATGCCATTGGCGCGAATGTTCTCACGGACACGGCTGGCGTAAGTATCGCCCAGCCGGGCAAAAGGGCTGAGACCGTCCGCTACGGTATCGCCTATGCACCGAATGGCGGCACGGCCGCTGTCGGCGCCCAAGGGGCTGCGATCGCGCATTTGGGCGGAACCGCCGAAGTCGGCGACGGGTCGATGGCCTATGCCTGGACTGGGAAAGCCAATGGCTACCAGTGGTCCGCAGCCTACGCGCTCAGAGGTGAGTCAGCCGTTGCCCGGTGTGGCGTTGCAGCGCTACTGCTGAATGGCTCTGCCAAGATCGGCAAAGGCGGCATGGCCTGCGCACTGAACTTCAAGCAGAGCGGCGGAGAGATGGTGACTGATGCAACCGCAGGCACGGTGTCCGGCGACACGGGCAGTGTGGTGGTGGCTTTCACGACCGACCAAACGGGCGAGCGTGTTCCAGTGGTGGGGTTCATTGGTGCCGAGCCTGCATGGCTGGGGCAGATCCCAAATTTGGCTGGTCAGTTGCTGGGTGCAGGCGTGCAGTTCGGTCTGGAACCCAAGGTGCCCTATCGCTTGAACCCGAAGACGAACCAGTTCGTCAAAGCCTGAGACCATGGAGTTCTTCACCCGCATCATCACCGTGAGCCTGGAGACGATGAAGGTCGTGGAGGGGCTGACGAAGCTGGATATTTGAGAGGAACACGAGCACTCCCTTCCGAGACCATCCCATTTTCCCGACATGCTTGATCACGACTTCAACCGCCCTTTCATGGAACCCGCTTCCGTGGAGGCTTACAACGCTCGCGACAAACAAACGGCCCAGAGATACGGAAAGACCGTCAAGGCACTGACCATCACGAACCGGGAATACCAGCAACGGTTCGACAAGTTGGCTGACAAGTATTCCATGAAGCCACCACCCGGCAGCGCCATCCATATCATGATGGG
>CAXNGR010000608.1:0-3525 GCA_964201265.1 Verrucomicrobiaceae bacterium | reverse complement strand
TGGGAGAGAGTGATTAACGAGAGGCTCCTAAAGCTAGCTGTTGCCGATGCACTGTGGGATCCTGTCGAGCTGTTATCAGCAGCCTCTACGTCACAAAGAGCTATCTGCCAAAAGTATAGATCGCACCATCGGCGGCTCCAACCCCCGGCTTCTTTGCCACAAGTGGGCATTGAGCATTTATGGCTCCTCATGAATTGAGGCGGCTGTTTCATCTGTGCAAAGCGCTTACATTCCTGAATATATGATCCTCCGCGCCCGCCAGCACGTCATCGAGTTTCCCCGCCGCCCGCTGGTGATGGGGATCGTGAACATCAATGACGACTCGTTTTGCGGGGATGGCACGCTCGACCCTGCGCAGGCGTTTGCACAGGCGGAGCAGCAGCTTCGGGAAGGCGCGGACATCATCGACATCGGCGCGGAGAGCGCCCGCACGAACCGCGGAGCGATCAGCGTGAGAGAGGAGATCGAGCGTCTGCTGCCGTTCATCGCGAAGTGGCCGGAACTGAAGGCGCACTTCAATTCGCCGCTGCTTTCCATCAACACCTGGCGCAGCGATGTCATCGCCGAGGTGCTGCCGCAGGGCGGGGACATCATCAATGACATCAGCGGCCTGCCGGATGCCTTCAATGCGAAGCTCTGCGCCGAGCACAACGCGGCGCTGCTCATCATGCACAGCATCGGCCAGCCGAAGGTGCCGCACACGCATGTGAAGCATGACGACATCATGGCCACGCTGGATCTTTTCTTCGAGCAGCGCCTCGTGATGGCAGAAAGCGTCGGCCTGCCGCGTGAAAACATCCTTCTCGACCCCGGCATCGACTTCGCGAAGCAGCGGGATGACAACCTGACGATCTACCGCGAGCTGGAGCGGCTCCACCGCTTCGGCAGGCCGGTTTTGCTGCCCGTCTCACGAAAAACGGTCATCGGCGACGTCCTGGGAGTGCCCGCGCTGGAACGTGATGCGGGAACCGTCGCCTGCATCGCCGCCGGCATGAGCCGTGGGGCGCAGATCTTCCGCGTTCACAACGTGAAAGCCGCCGCACAGGCGGTGAAGATGCTTTGGGCTGTGCAAAAAGGCGGCTGAGCGCTCAGCGCAGCACTTCGCCCTTGGTCACGTCCCCCGTGTCATCGAGCGCCATGATCTGATTGATCGTTTTGAAGCGCCCTTTGTCCTCGAAGGTCCAGACCACTTTCTTGTCAGGCGTGATCTCGAAAAACTGCGGCTGCTCGCCGATGTGGCCGTGACCGAGGTAGTTGGCGAAGATCGTGTTGCCATTCGGCAGACGGTGGCAGCCGGCCATGAGGCGCAGCGTGTTGCCAGGAAGGTCGTTCTCATTGAGTTCCCACACGGTTTTGCCGCTGGGATCGACCTCGACGACTTTGTGGCCGTCGCCGCAGGTGATGAGGAGGTTTTTATTCGGCAAGGGGACGACTTCATGCGGATCTCCAGCCACGGGCACTTCGCGCAGCACTTTGCCGGCGGCGTCGAGTTCGACGATTTTGCCCTCGCCTTTGAAACAGACAAGGTAGTGGCCGTCGGCGGTCTTGCGGGTACCACGGAACTGGTTGTGGAGCTTCACGGAGGCGGCGGTGACGAGTTTGATCTCCTTGGCGATCTTGCCCGCGCGATCCACCTCAACGATGCGGCTGGTGCCGCACTCGACGACCAGCACGTTGCCATCCGGCAGCGGTTGGCAGGCGTGGCACTCGACTTTTTCGGGAGCTTTGTATTCCCAGACGATTTTCTGATCCCGCGTCACTTCCTTGGCACCGCCCACATAGGCGAAGAGGATGTTTCCGTTCGGCATCAGCCAGCAATCCTGCGGATTTTTGGCTTCCACCTGCCATTCGATCTCGCCAGAGGCGGAAAGGATGGTCACTTTGCCGCCACCGTAATCACAGCAAAGGATCGGGCGTGCGGCCAGGAGGCTGCTGGCAGATCCAATGCTGAAAACGACGGCGAGCAGAAGGGATGGCAGCTTCATGAAGATCAGGCCACGTCCTCTTTTTTCTCCTCTGGCTCAGCGTCAGGTGCCGCAGTCTCTTCCACAGCGTCTGGGGTGGTTTCAGCAGCAGGAGTTTCTTCGACTTCATCCTGTGCCGGCTCCTCAGCCGCAGGAGCTGCTGGTTCATTCGCAGCTTCTTCCGCTGGTTGCTCGACCACAACGTCAGCAGTGGTTTCAGCGACCGGGGTTTCTTCGACTACATCCTTCACCGGCTCATCAGCCTCAGCAGCGGCTTCTTCGACGGCCTCGGTGCTCGTTTCAGCCACCGGCTCCGTTTCGGTCGTCGTTTCAGGCGCTGACTCTTCCGCTTTGGCTGTTTCAGCAGCGGCTTTGCCTTTTTTCGCGGCAGGCGGCTGTTGTGGCTCGCCCTGCACGCCGAGGAAGACCATGCCGTCGCTGTATTCGATGACGTAGCCTTCGTTCGCCAGCCAGCGGATGTCCTTGATAACGCCGAGCTGTCCCTCGGTGGGTTGCTTTGGAGCTTTGGGATCGGCTCCATCCATCGGCGGTGGTGAAGGCATGATGGCTTCGACAAGCGCATGCATCGTCAGGCCGTGGTTCTTCTTCAAAATCTCGACGATGTCCGCCAGACGGTCGGAGAAGACCATGCCGTTTTCGACGGCACGTGGCTTCACGCGGCTCACGAATTGCTTGCCAGCACGGCGCTTGAAGAGCTTCAGACCACGGCGTTCGAGACCGGCTCCGAGCTTCTGTGAGATTTCAAAGAGATGCTTCCGTGCGGCGTCCACCGATTGGCGCAGCATGATGAAGAGCACGTGCGCGAGTTTCTGCTTGTCCACGTTGCCCTGCACCGAGGCGTCACGCACTTCGATGACAGCGTCGTTCCCGAAAGTACGGCGGAAATGCGCCTCCATGTCGGCGCGGGAGTTCAGCGCCACGGGTTCGCTGCCTTCCGGCACCTCGCCCTTCAAGCACACCCAGCGGCGGCCTTTGCTCATGTTTTCCTTCCACTTCGCGACGAGCTCGGGATTCGCTTCCACGCGGATGCGGCGCTTATAGTCCTCCAGGGACATGTTGGAATAACGCTCGCGATGCAGGCGGATGACGCCGGTTTGGTAGCTGTGATGGCTCGGCGGGGCGATGATCTCGCCGCTGAAGCCGCACACCGCCACGGAGGCGAACTCCCCCTTCGGTGCCTCAAGCTCAATGTCCTCGACCCGGTAAAACTCATCCAGCGCCGCACTGCGCAGCACATGATTCAGAGCCTCGTCACGCGTGAGGAAGAGGCTGCCGTCCGCCGGGACATGGTAGAACCCGCTGGGCCGCTCTTCCGCGCAGCGGAAGCGCACCATGAAGCGGTCTCCACCTGCCAGCACGAGACGCGAGGCGTCAAACATGCTGAAGGCGTGGCCGGTCTGGCGCACATGCGCGGCCAGCGCATCCACCGCCTTGTCTTCTGGGAAAATCGTGATTTGAACGTCCTTGGGGATCTCCACCCACTCACGCTGCGGCGGGGCACCACGGTCCCGATCACCAAAACGACGTGGCGGGCCGCGCC
>CAXNGR010000607.1:0-3538 GCA_964201265.1 Verrucomicrobiaceae bacterium | reverse complement strand
AGCTGGGCGCAACAGGCATGGCCTTTCCCTGGGCCGCCTTTTTCTTGATGCTTTTGGATTTACTCACTGTCTAGCTCCTGGTTCCTTGCAAAATCAGCCATCCCTTGCCTTCGACATCGGCGATACGCGCGCGTTTGCCGCTGCCTGCGGGGCCCGGATAGCAGAGCCGCAGTGTGAGAGGGACGTCCTTCCAGTTTCCGATTTGGAGTTGCTGGAGAAGAGGCTGAAATTTAGGATCCAGCCGGTCGAAATAGGCATAGATCGCGTCGTCCTTCTCGGGGTGCTTGATCTCCAGGAGCTCGCTGCCCTGAGGGGCTTCAGTGGACGGGGAATGGCGTGGTTTGGAGGCGATGACACGCAAGAGTTTGGGCGCGGCAGGTTGAGTGCGAATGAACTCGTCCCAGCCGATTTCGCCATAGCGGACCGAACTCTCCCAATCCACACGGAAACTGCTATCCGCCAGTTCCTCAATGATCAGGCTGACTGGCTCGGCGTTGTCAAAGATGGCCTGGGCGTAGCCAAGGCGATAACCGGACTCCTCCACTGGCAGAACCCAGCCAAGATTTTTCCATTCACGAAGTTCGAAGGGGTGCTCACGGTAGAAATTTTCCATCAATGGGCGCACGCGTTGTGGGTCGCGCACAAAAGCCAACTTCTGGTCGATGGCGTTGGCCGCAAAAAAACTACGGAGGGTGGCTTCAATTTTCGGGCGTTTGCTCTCGATGTCTTGGATGGTCGATTCGGATCCCAGCGGAAGAAGAGAATTGGGGCTGCGCGAGTGTGCTTCCTGAGCGGCGTAAGCCATGCTCTCGGCAGGGGGCGGTGCGATTTCTCGCTCTATGCTCGGCGGAGCCGACTTGGCGCCCTCCTCGGAAAGCAAGGCGGTTCGTTTCTGCGTGTTGCCAGACCATCCGCGCTCTGTGCCGGTATCATACACGGACTGCACATACTCAGGATTTACCCGGGCGGACTCCCAAAGTTTGACCATGACCACACGTACCACCGTGGCAATCATGACAACGAGGGCCATGCAGCCCAGGACCGTGGCAATCGCATTGACCATGGCCTCCCTCCGCCGGGTGCGACTGCGGCGCGGCGAATCATTGTCGGCGATGCTTGGGTTGGTCATGGCGGGCACGCGTCTTGAATGGAGCCGAAGGCGGGATTTGAACCCGCGACCCTCGCATTACGAATGCGATGCTCTACCACTGAGCTACTCCGGCTTGAACGAGTGACTGAATTTTCACTATATAAGGGCTGACTGTTTCTTGTCATTTTCTTTCTTTCAGAGAGCGGAAAAATCACGTCTGATATGGCTTTGAAAGCCAGCTTGCTCCTCGGGTCTGTCACGCCAATAAAGAACGCAACCATGCCATCTCTACCCAATCCGCCGCCGTCCACTCTGCCATATCAGGAATTTATGGCGGAACTGGATGAGATCCTGCGCCTTAAATGGATCGCCAGTGAGGATGTCGGGCATGACATAGGTTTCGAGCATGCTCTCAATAGTTGGGCGCAAAATCACCGTGCGGAATGGCGGCGAGGGCGCAATCAGGCGGTTGAAGAGGTTAAAAAGCAGGCAGGGTGACCTTTTGCGCAAAAAAAGCCCAATTTCGTGGTTGCCAAACGGGTCGAATATTTGTTAATCCTTTTAAAGAGCATGAAAATCCGCTATTTACTCCTCGCCACCGTCGCCATGGTCCTCACCAGCACAGCCTTGGCTGACATCCAGTCTCCTCCAGGTCATCACTTCAACTGGAGTCGCAAGCTTAGCCGAGGCATTGGCAACGTTCTTTTCGGTTGGCTTGAGTATCCGAATGTTTGGAGCAGGACCAATAAATCTGATGGTTCCATCGCTGCAGCTTCTGATTTCCTGGTTGAAGGAACGAAGCGCACCTTTGTGAGAGCTGTCCACGGCATTTACGAGACCGCCACTTTCCCTGTGGCAAGTTGGAAGCGCACCTACCGTCCGACTTATGTCACCAAGGAGGTCTTGGACAATTGGTGGGGTTACACCCAGTTTGCGCCAGAACTTGGATCTCGTTCGGATGCCAGTTATTCGCGCTCCCAAGCTTGGTAACCTAATCTCCGTCTATTTTCGAGGCGCAGGCTGAAAACAGCCTGCGCCTTTTGTTTGCAATGCTGGCAGCCTGCTGGCAAGAAAGCCGCCTCACCCATGCCTGCAGCACATCAGATCGACATCCACCACGTCGCCAAACTGGCGCGGCTCTCGCTTACCGAGGAGGAAGCGGCACGTTATGCGGCCCAGTTGGACGGTATCCTGACCTACATCGACACCTTGGCACAGCATGACCTTGGCGCAGCGGAGCCGACGGCTCATGCCATGCCGGTTTACGATGTGCTTCGCGTTGACGAGTCACGTCCGGGCTTCACTCAGGATCAGGCTCTTGCCAATGCCCCGAAGCGCTCTGGCGACCAGATTCAAATCCCCAAAGTGATCGAATAATTCCGCTTTTTTCACTGCCTGCCGTTTCATGCTTTCCTCCTCCACGATCACCCAGCTCCGCCAGCAACTCGTCGCTGGTGAAATCACTCCGCGAGACATCGTTCTTGACCTCGCCAAGGAGATCGAATCTCGCAACACAACCCTGGGGGCCTACCTTTCCTGGGACATCGACGCGGCGTTGGCTGAAGCAGACAATGCCGACACCTCCCGCCCGCTCGGCGGCATCCCGATTGCCATCAAAGACAACATCAACGTTACCGGCCAGCCCTGCACCTGCGGGTCGCGCATTCTGGCGGAAAATTACACCGCGCCTTACGATGCGGGCGTGATTCAGCGGCTGCGTGCTGGCGGGGCCATGCCGTTTGGCCGTTTGAACATGGACGAGTTTGCCATGGGATCGAGCACGGAGAACTCTGCGCTCGGCGTTACGCGCAATCCGCGCGATCTGGAACGTGTCCCAGGTGGATCCAGCGGCGGTAGCGCCTCGGCTGTGGCCGGCGATCTTGCCATCGCAGCCCTCGGGTCCGACACGGGCGGCTCGATCCGCCAGCCTGCCGCTCTGTGCGGCTGTGTGGGTATCAAGCCGACCTACGGACGCATCTCTCGCTACGGCTTGGTCGCTTTCGCCTCCTCGCTCGATCAGATCGGTCCGCTGACCAAAACCGTCGCAGATTCCGCCCTGCTGCTGAACCACCTTTGTGGTCATGATTCGCGTGACTCCACCTCGCTGGATGTCGAGACGCCTGACTTCACTGCGGCACTCGGCCAGGACATCAAAGGCCTGCGCATCGGCCTGCCCAAGGAATATTATATCAACGGCATTCACCCTGGTGTTTCGGTCAGTGTGCAGGCTGCCATACGTCGGCTGGAATCCCTGGGGGCGATCATTGAGGAAATCAGCCTGCCTCACACCGAGCTCGGCGTTGCCACCTATTATGTGCTTGCTCCGGCGGAGGCATCCGCAAACCTCGCCCGCTTTGATGGCGTTCGTTACGGTCACCGCAGTGCCAGTGCGACGGATTTGATGGAGCATTACACGCGTTCACGCTCCGAAGGTTTCGGCCCCGAGGT
>CAXNGR010000606.1:0-3538 GCA_964201265.1 Verrucomicrobiaceae bacterium | reverse complement strand
TATGCGCTACGCTTGCAGGAGAAAACCATCGCGCAGGCGCTGAAGGGTGCGGGCTATGTGACTGGGCATTTTGGCAAGTGGCATCTCAACGGCTTCAAGGGACCGGGAGCGCCGGTTCTGAAGGACGATCCGCGCAACCCTGGCGCGTTCGGTTTCGATGAATGGGTGTCGATGACGAACTTCTTCGACAAAGACCCTCTCATGAGCCGCATGGGCGAGTTTGTGGAGTTCAAAGGTGACTCCTCCGACATCGCGGTGGGCGAGGCGGTGACGTTCATCGACAAACATCGCGCTGGAGACAGGCCAATGTTTGCCATCATCTGGTTCGGCAGCCCGCACAGCCCCTTCAAGGCGCAAGACAAGGACAAAGCGGCCTTCGCGCATCTCGACAACCTTTCCCAGCAGCACTACGGCGAGCTCGTGGCGCTGGATCGCGCTGTGGGCACGCTACGCCAGAAACTGCGCGATACCGGGCTGGCCGACAACACGATGCTCGTCTTCAACAGCGACAACGGCGGCCTCCCAGAGGTGAAGCCGAGCAGCACTGGCGGCTTGCGGGGCAACAAAGGCACGGTCTTTGAAGGCGGTCTGCGCGTGCCGGGCATCATCGAGTGGCCCGCAATGATCAAGCCGCGCGTCACCAGCTTTCCCGCCGGCACCGTGGATCTCTTCCCCACCGTCGCCGAGATCCTCGGCCTGCCAGACAGTGTGATGATCAAGCCCATCGACGGCATCAGCCTGAAGCCACTCTTTGTTGGAGAAATCGGCGAGCGCACCCGACCGCTCGGCTTTCGCTTTGGCAGCAAGCTCGCCCTCACCGGCCCGCGATTCAAAATCCTGACTGAGAACATCGAGAATAACAGCTTCCAGCTCTACGATATCATCGCCGATCCGAACGAGACCACCGATCTCGGCACCAAGAAGCCGCAGGTGTTTGAGCAGATGAAAAAAGACCTGCTTGCCTGGAATGACAGCGTGAGCGCCAGTTTCGCCGGTCAAGACTACCCCGAAGGCAAAGTCACGCCGCCTGATCCCCAATCCATCTCGTGGACGGAGTCGCCGCTCTACCAACCGCATCTCGTCGATTTGATGGAACGCCCTGAATACCGGCCCTCGAAGCGGGAAGCGAAGAACAGAAAGAAAAAGGCGGAGTGACGCTCGGGTGAAATGTGACTGAGTCGGGGCCGTTCACTGCCAACCATGCGTCTGCTTAGCCTACTCTTTTCGTCATTTGTAATTCTGGTTTCGTCATTCGCCGCCGAGCGGCGTCCGAACCTCCTCTTCATCCTCGTCGATGACCAGTCGCCGATGGATTTGAAGATGTACAATCCGCAATCGACACTCCAAACGCCGCATTTGGACAAGCTCGCGGCGCAGGGAATGGTTTTCGATGGCGCGTATCACATGGGTTCCTTCAGTGGCGCGGTGTGCATGCCTTCGCGTCACATGATCATGAGCGGTCGCACGGTGTGGCATCTACCACCGGCACCTTGGGGGGCAAAGACGAGCCCGCCAGCGCTGGAGCAGCAGACGATCCCAGCGGTCTTCAATCGCGCGGGCTATGCCACGATGCGCACCTGCAAGATGGGCAACAGCTACGAAGCGGCAAACAAGCTCTTCACGGTGCGCAAAGATGCCACGAAGCGCGGCGGCACAGATGAAAGCGGCAGCACCTGGCATGGCGATCAAGTCATGAACTACCTCAGCGAACGCGAGAGCACCAAGGACGCGAAACCTTTCCTCATCTACTACGGCTTCTCGCATCCGCACGACGAGCGCGATGGCAAACCGGAGCTGCTGGCGAAGTACGGTGCCACGAATCATACCGATGAGGCGAATCCGCCCTCGCTGCACTCCTTGCAGCCACCTTTGCCGACGAATCACCTCACCAAGCATCCCTTTGACACCACCGACTCCGGCGTGCGCGATGAAGTGGCCGTCAGCGGAGTGTGGAAGCGTCGCGATGAGGCGAGCATCCGCAACGAGATCGGCCGCCAGTATGCGTGCAGCGAGAACATCGACATCCAGATCGGCCGTGTGCTGAAGAAGCTCGAAGACATGGGCGAGCTCGACAACACCTACATCATCTACACCGCCGACCACGGCATGTCGATCGGCCGCCACGGCCTCATGGGGAAACAAAACCTCTACCAGCACACCTGGCGCGTGCCCTTCATCGTGAAAGGTCCAGGCATCGCCGCCGGGCAACGCGTGGAAGGAAACATCTACCTGCTCGATGTGCTCGCCACGCTGTGTGATCTCGCGGGGGTGCCATCGCCGGAGACGAACGAAGGTCAAAGCTTCAAGCCGGTGCTCGAAGGCAAGACCAAAGCCATCCGCGAGGTGCTTTACGGAGCCTACAGCGGCGGTGGAAAGCCCGGCATGCGGGCGGTGAAGCAGGGCGACTGGAAGCTCATCCGCTACGAGTCGCCTGATCGGAGCGTGAATGAGACCCAGCTCTTCAATCTGGCCGAAAACCCGCACGAACTGCTCCCCGAGCACGGCAAACCGAATCTCGCCGCGGATCCCAAACACGCCGACAAGCTCAAGGAGATGGAAGCGCTGCTGCTGGCCGAGATGCGCCGTCTTGACGACCCCTTCCGCTTTTCGAATCAGCCAAGCGATGATCTGCCCACACCACCGGCTCCCGCGAAGAAGAACAAAAAGAAGAAGTGATCCCAATGACTCTGAGACTGCTGCTCACTGCCATGCTCGTGTTGCCGTTACAGGCAGCCGTTCAGCCGAACTTCGTCTGGATCATCGCGGATGACATGTCGCCAGACATCGGGGCCTATGGCTTGAAGCAAGTCAGCACACCGAATCTGGACCGACTCGCCACTGAAGGTCGGCGCTACACGCGGGCCTACGCCACCGCACCGGTATGCAGTGCCTCGCGTTCGGCGTTCATCCTTGGCTGCTATCAAACCACGACGGGGCTGCATCCGCATGATGTGGAGAATCCGCAGCCGCTGCCCGCGCCTTACAAGCATCTTCCCGGTTTGCTACGCGAGGCGGGCTGGTTTGTCACAAATGCGGCAGCACCTGGAACAATGCGCAGTGGGAAAGTAATCAAGAAGGGTAAGACGCACTACAACTTCAGCCACGACGCAGCAGAGATGTTTGATGGCGACGACTGGCGTAAGCGGAAGCCTGGGCAGCCCTTTTTCGCGCAGTTTCAGATCACGGAGCCGCATCGCCCCTTCCCGATTCCGGAGAGCTATGATGAAGAAAAGCTCCGCTCCATCGAGTTGCCGCCGAGCTATCCCGATCATCCGCTCATGCGCCGGGATTGGTATGCTTATCAGCGCAGTGTCGAGGTCGTGGATCAGCGTGTGGGTATGATTCTGGATCAATTGAAAGCCGAAGGTGTGCTTGATGACACCATCGTCATGTTTTTCGCCGATCATGGCCGTCCAATGCCGTGGGGGAAGCAATGGCTCAGTGTCGAAGGACTTCAGGTGCCGCTGATCATGCGCGGTCCGCAGATCGAGGCCAAAGGTGTCGAGGAACGCCTGGTGAGCTTGATCGACCTCGCGCC
>CAXNGR010000605.1:0-3554 GCA_964201265.1 Verrucomicrobiaceae bacterium | reverse complement strand
AACTCGCCGCTGTCAGCGTCGGCATCGTGAAAGGCGAAACGCTTCTCGATCTTTGCTACACCGAAGACGCCGCAGCCGACGTGGACAGCAACATCGTTCTCACCGAGGACGGCGCGTTCGTTGAAATCCAAGGCAGCGGCGAGGAGTCCACCTTCACCGAGGCGCAGCTTCATTCCATGCTCGAATACGGTCGCAAAGGCATCAAAGAGCTCGTCGCCATCCAGGACGAGGCCATTACCGGCGCCATGAAGCCCGCCGAAGGCAAGGATCTGCAAAAGCTGGCTGAGTTTTTCGGCAAACGCTGAGCGCAAGAGTTTGCGATGGTTTGCAGTTGTTGACGGTGGTTTGCGATGGTTGCCAAACCAATGCAAACTATAGCCAACAACTGCCAACCACCGTAAACCTATGACAGCTCTGCTTCTCGATCCCATCTATCAGCAGCATGACCCAGGCCCGGGGCATCCTGAGAGTGTTCAGCGTCATGTTGCGATCACGAAAGCGCTCACCGAGGCTGGAATCGTCGCCAAAACGCAGTCCATCGCGCCTCGCGCGGCCACGCTAGATGAAATCGCGCTCTGCCATGATCGCGGTTACATCCAAACGGCCAGGGAAGACGTCGAATCGGGCTTGGAAGACCTCAGCACCGGTGACACGTCGAGTTGTCCGCGATCCTATGATGTGGCGATTCAGGCCGTCGGCGGTGTTTTGAACGCCGTCGATGCCGTGTTCGCCGGCAAAACGAAGAACGCCTTCTGCGCCGTGCGTCCTCCAGGCCATCACGCCCGACCCGCCCAAGGCATGGGTTTCTGCCTATTCAACAACATCGCCATCGCCGCACGTCATGCGCAGAAGCAGCATGGCGCGCAGAAGATTGCTATCGTGGATTGGGACGTACATCACGGCAACGGCACGCAGGACATCTTCTATGAGGACGGCAGTGTCTTCTTCGCCAGCACGCATCAAAGCCCGCTCTATCCCTTCACCGGCCATGCGGAGGAAACTGGCAGCGGAAAAGGCAGAGGCAGCACGCTGAACCTGCCCTTTCCTGCTCGCACTGGCATGTCGGACATCGGTGCCGCCTTCACGGACCGCCTCCTGCCCGCCATCGACAAGTTCAAACCCGATTTGATCCTCATCTCCGCCGGATTCGACTCCCGCATTGACGATCCCCTCGGCCAGTTCCGCCTCACCGACGATGATTTCGCCGCTTTGACCAAGCTCCTGCTCGAATCCGCCGCCACACATTGCCAAAACCGCCTCATCTCGGTGCTGGAAGGCGGCTACAACCTCAAAGGCCTCGCCAGCGCAGTCACCAGCCACGTTGGAGCGCTGTTGTGATCAAGGCGTCTGCTCCGGCAGATAAAACCGGCCCATGTGCTCCAGAATCTTCGCGCGCAGCTCGTCGCCGTCGATCTCGCCGTTGTGGCGGAAGATGACATCGCCACCAGGCGCGACGACCAACGTGTGCGGAATTGGGCCGGGCCATTCAGGATCGAGCGCCTGAATCAGCGCCTCGCTGCTTGCCTCGTTGAAGAGGTAGGCATTGCCCTTGCGGCCTTCGGCTTTGAGCGAGGGCTTCAGCTTGTCCGGCACGATGGCGTTGTGCTTTTCGAGGAAGGCTTTCACCGCAGGCATCTCCTTCGGATCATCCATGCTAATGCTGATGAACTCAAAATCGCGCAGGCCGAATTTGCGCGAGGTGGCGACGAGTTCGGGAAATTCCTTCACGCAGGGCCCGCACCACGTCGCCCACACATTGAAGAGGCGGACTTTCTTCGTGTCGTTCTTCCGCAGCGCGGCCACGCCCTTCGCGTCGATCCATTCGACCTCCACCTCGCCCTTCTCCCACTTGTCGTTGTCGGTGACGACTTGATCTCGTTTGCCGAGCCACTTGGTGGAGCAGCCATGCGGCTTCGTGATCTCGACGGGCACCGGTTTGCCTTCCAACAGCGCTTCGATGGCGTTGCGGGCATCAGGAGAAGTCACCGTGGACTCATCCGCGTAGCGTGAGTCGTCCAGCCAGCCTTGGTAACGAAGTTTGCGCTCTTTGTCGAAGATCATCACATGCGGTGTGGCCAGGCAGCCGTAAGCGAGCGCCGTCTTCTGCGTGTCGCCGTCATAGAGGTAGGGGAAATTAAAATCCTGCTCCTTCGCGTGGCGCTTCATCTCGGGAAAGCTGTCGTTGTACTTCGAGTAGCCGAGTTCATCAGGCCGCAGGGCGGCGGGATCGTTCGGATTGATCGCCACGAGCTTCAAACCTTTGCCCTTGTAGTCTTTCACCAGCTTTTTGATGCGGCCTTCGACCGCCTGCGAGGTGGGGCAATGGTTGCTGAGAAAGGCGATCATGAGCAGATCGGCGTCCGCGTAGTCCTTGAGCATGTGTTTCTCCTCGTCGATGCCGATCAGTTCGAAATCCGGTGCCGAGTCGCCGATTTTCAACTCATGAAAGCCCTCGGGCATGCCTGACTTCTTCGCCTTCGGCGTTTCAGCAGTCGCGAGGGCCGAAAGCAGGGCCACCAGGAGGGAAACAGCGAGCTTGTTCATGGTCGTGATCATTCGGGTTTGGCGGCCTGGCAGTTCCAGCACAGGTCAAACGAGGCCGGATTGGATTCTTTGCACGCGGGGCAGAGCCATTCTTCAGACGAGGAGGGCTGGGGAGAGTGGTATGAACGGAGCAGGGCGCTTGCCTGGTCATAATCGGCATCGTTCAGCAGACACAGTGTCGGCTGAAGCGGCATGATGAAGATGTTGGTGAGTTGCGCGGTCGTTTCATTGCGAATGAAGCAGGGGATCTCAGCCTCATCGAGGATCGACTTGTAATAGCCAAGCCGGGTGGAATCCAAACTGGTCAATAGGTCGCGCATACACGTCAGTGCTTAGACCTCAAACTCATCCGCCGGATCAAACGGCGGCATTGGCACGTTGATGATCTTCAGTTTCCCAACGGCGCGATGCACGCAGCCGGGCCGGATCATGACCGTGGTCATCGGTTTGAGCGGAATGATCTGCCCGTCCGCCTCCAGATGTCCTTCACCTTCGAGGACGATGTAGATCTCCGTCATCTTCTGGTGGTAGTGCGCCTTGGAGTCCGCGTGGATGTCTGTGAGATGCACGGTGGCGAGCGTGTTCCAGTCTTCCTTGAACGCCCGCCGTGCCTGACCGCAGGGGCAGGGTGTCGGCGGAATTTCATCAAGCTGGGCGACGGCGAAGCGGGGGGAGGACATGAAATGACGAATGGTTACTGGCGGCGGTGCTCTTTGGCGAAGGTGACCGCGTCCCGGGCGGCGTGCAGCACATAAAGGATGCGGACGCCGGTGTTGTCCGGCAAAGGGCGGTAGTAGATGAGATAGTTTGGATATTCGGTGACGACGAACATGCGGATTCCTCGGAGGGTGCGGCGGAGCGGGGAATACTCGGTGCCCATCAAGGGCTTGCTGGCAAGAAGTTCGAAGGCGCGTGTAATGGCATGCTCCACCGCAACGGCAGCCGTCTGATTGTCCATGGCGATGTATGCCGATAACTCGATCAAATCGTTATCGACCTCTGGATGAACC
>CAXNGR010000604.1:0-3556 GCA_964201265.1 Verrucomicrobiaceae bacterium | reverse complement strand
CCTGCACGTTCGCAAGCGGGATTTTGTCATCAAAGGTCCGGGCGAATCTTTCAGCCCATGGAAAGGCGGCTCGTGATGCAGGTGAAAAGTCTGTAGTTAGGAGAAGGGGGCCAGCCTCCAGCAGCGGAGCCTCGTCAGAGTCGTTGATGACCAGCACGGGACATTTTGCATGCCGCACCACGCGCTCTGCGGTGCTGCCTAGAAGCTGCTCGATGATACCGGACCTGCCGCTGCGTGCCATGATGATCATCTCCACGCGGCGCACCGCCGCACAGCTCACGATCTCCTCAAAATCCCTGCCGTGGAGGATTTCGCATGCTGCCTGCTGATCGGCTGCGTGCGTTTGCCTCCAGGCCTCAAGCTTCACCTCGGTGTGAGTTTGGCGTTGGGCCAGGAAGTGACTCCCAAATGCCAAAACCTCGGCCTCATCAGCCAAAGGAGCGAGTACATGCACGAACGTGACTTGCGCAGCCCACTTTTGCGCCAGGGAAACGGCGATGCGGCTCGCCCGAGCACTGGCTGCGGAAAAATCGACCGGAACCAGCAAACCCAAACCGGGTGCGATTTCTGACGGAGGCGGAGAGGACATATCAATGGAGTACATGGCGTGTCAGGGTCATCAAGTCTCACTGTCCGCCGGGTTCACCACCAGCAGCGCAGTCGGCAAAATGGTCAGCAATTGTTCTGCGGTCGATCCAAGCAGCACATAGCGCAGGTTGGTGCGCCCTTTTCTGCCCATCACGATCAGGTCGGCTTCCGTCTGTCTGGCGTGGGCCACGATGCCGTTGCCATAGTTCGTCGCCTGGAGCAGCAGCGCACGGGATTCGATGTCCTTGGACGCCTCGCTCACAAAGTCGCGCAGCGCCGATTCCGTTGCCTGAAGATAGTCGTCACTGATGGCAGGCGGTGTCATCGGAACCGATGCGCCGAACGGTGCGTGGGCGTAAGGGAGATTCAGCCACGGCTCCCGCCACACATGCAGGAAGTCCACCCTGGCACCATCTTGAACGGCGACACGATGGGCCTGCGCGGCGACCTCGCGCGAGGTCTCAGAGAAATCCATGCAGGCGATGATCTTCTGAAAAGGATTCGGATGCGCTGCCCTGACCAGCAGCACCTTGGTCCGGGCTTTACGCACCAGCTTGCAGGAAACCGACCCGGCACCCAATTTTGATTCACCCGAACCTGAGATCCCCGCCACGACCAAATCTGGTTTCAGGGTGTGGATGTGCTCCAAGATTTCATGCAAAGGCACGCCCACGACAATAGTCGTTTGGCAACTGGCAGGCACACCCGCCTGTGCCAGCCAGCGCACGAGAGCTTCCTGGGCACCTTCGGCAGCAATCGCAGCCTCACGCTCAAAGCTCATGCGGCGGCTGACCGCGATCATGTCGATGGCGGCGGTATCCACCACATGCAGGACGTGAAGGCTGGCTCCGTTCAGCCCCGCCAGCCGCGCCGCTTGTTCGAGCGCTGAGCGTGAGCCGGTGGAGAAATCCACGGGGACGAGGATGGTCTTGAGCGTGTTCATCTGGCAAGCCGGGTTTGAGCCTCCGCCTCCAGCCAGTGCTGCATCTCTTGCCCTTCAGGACAGCCTGCACTGATGTAAATGAAGTAGGCACGCGTGGCGATCTCCTCATGCGTGACCTCCTCGGCCACTTCGGGTGCTCCTGGAGACACATGCGGCACGGTGGAGCGCTTGCGCACAGGTTTCTTGGTGGCGGCAGGTTTCTTGGCCTGCTTGGCAGCGGGAACGGTTGCTTTTTTAACGGCTGCCTTTGGGGCGGTGTTGGCTTTCTGGGTGGTTTTCATGGTGCTGATGGATGGTGGGTTTGAATGAGTGAAATCGTCACGTCACCACGCGCTCGGCCACGGGTTCGTGGCCATCGCGGAAGCGCGAGATGCTGTCGAGCGTCACCCGCGTGATCTCGGAAAGGGCTTCGTGCGTGAGGAAGGCCTGATGCGCGGTGATCAGGACATTGGGGAAGGTCATGAGCCGGGCCAGTTCATCATCCTGAAGCACCGCGCCGGAGTGATCCTCGAAGAAGATGCCTTCCTCTTCCTCATACACATCCAGGGCCACACCGCCGAGTTGGCCGGATTTGAGCGCCTCGATCACCGCCGAGCTATCCACGAGTTTGCCGCGGCTCGTGTTCACCAGATAGGCTCCGGGCTTCATCAGGGCAATGCTGGCCACATTGAGCAGATGATGCGTCTCCGGCGTCAGCGGCAGATGCAGGCTGACCACATCACTCTCGCTCAGCAGGGCCTCCACGCTGGTGTAGGTGATGCCGTGCTCCGCCGCCCATTCGTCCAGCGGGTGCGGATCATGCGCCAGCACACGGCAGCCGTAGCCGCGGAAAATCTGCGCGGTGATACGCCCGATCTTACCGGTGCCGATGATGCCGACGGTCTTGCCATGAAGATCAAAGCCGACGAGGCCGCTGAGTGAGAAGTTCTGCTCCCGCACCCGGTTGTAAGCTCGGTGAATCTTCCGGTTCAGCGCCATCAGCAGAGCCACGGTGTGCTCCGCGACGGCGTGAGGTGAATACGCTGGCACACGCACGACGGTGATGCCCAGCTCGACGGCGGCTGCACGGTCCACGTTGTTAAAACCCGCGCAGCGCAGTGCTACCAGCCGCACGCCGAGTCCGGCCAGCTTGGTGAGGCATTCCCGGTCCAGCCGGTCATTGACGAAGACGCACACGGCATCCGCTCCCTGGGCCGAACTGGCCGTGTCAGCCGTGAGGCGAAACTCGTGATGGTGCAGGATGAAATCGGCCCCATCCACCGCACGCCCGAAGTAGTCGCGGTCGTAGGGTTTGGTGTCGTAAAAAGCGAGCGTGAGAGGTGGCAGTGTGTTTGGCATGATCGGGGATGGATATGAGGGTGAGTTTTGGGGTGATTTAATGCAGGAGGAAGGTCACGAGCGTGGCTGCCAAGCCGTAGAGCAGCATCGGCCCCACGGTCTTCTTGAGGATCTCGCCCTCGGCATTGCCCAGGCCGAGCACGGAGCAGACGGCGACGATGTTGTGGATGGCGACCATGTTGCCCATCGCGCCACCGACGGATTGCAGCGCGAGGATGGTCGTGCGATCCAGGCTCATCTGCGTGGCGATGGAGTCCTGAATCGGCCCAAAGGTGAGATTGGAGATGGTGCAGGAGCCAGCGAAGAACGCGCCGATCGCCCCGAGATACGCGGCCAGATAGGTCCACCAGCCACCCGTGGCCGCCGCGAGTGAATGACCGATCAACATCACGGACGATTCCTCTCCGCCGACCATCAGCAGGCGCACAAAAACCAGCGCACCGAGCAGCGCCAAAACGGGTTGGCGCATCCGTGCAGCGGACTCGCGCCAAACCGTCCGCGCAGTGCCCGCAGGCGCGGCGAGGACACGCCATGACACGACGGCGATCAGCACGAAGGGGATCAACGATGGCACATAGAGCACCTGATGCGTCCAGTCCGTGTCCGTGCCGAAGATGCCGCGCAGATTGAGCACCAGAGCCGGGCTGATGGACATGCTGCCGAAACTGCCGAGCGAAACATCCCAGG
>CAXNGR010000603.1:0-3557 GCA_964201265.1 Verrucomicrobiaceae bacterium | reverse complement strand
ACTCGCAGCATGTTCCCACCGATCACCTGCTGGATCGTGTCATCACTGTGACCGCGCATGATCATGCCGAGGGTGAAAAGGGGCCAGTTCGACCACGCCACGCTCTGCTCGGCCTCAATGGTCGTTTGGTAATCGTCCTTCGGCCACAGATGCTCCCAGCGATCTGCCGGGCCGCCAGGAGCCTTCATCAATTTGGCGCGTTCTTCTTTGTCAAAGCGTGAGGTGTAAGCCACGTCACAGCCGATGGCAGCGTGCTTGGAGCCGAATTTTTTGATGACATGATCGAGGTGATCCATCAGCGCAGTGATGTCGCCCTTGCCGCCGAGGAAACGCGGGATGCAGCACATGCCCACGAGGCCGTCGGTGTCGCAGATGGCCTTGATGGTGTCGTCAGGCTTGCCACGGAAGTGTTTGTAAAGCGAAGCGCAGGTCGTATGACTGGCCACCATCGGTTTGGCAGAAGCTTTGGCGGCATCGAAGGCCGTTTTCCAGCCGCTGTGCGCCACATCGACGATGACCCCGACCTTGTTCATCTCTGCGACAGCGGCATGGCCGAAATCGCTCAAGCCGCCGTCGTGTGGCTCCCCTGCCCCGTCGCCGAGTGGATTTCGGCGGTTGTAGGTGACGTGCATCATGCGCGTGCCTAACTCGTGGAAGATGCGGATGAAACGCAGCTCATCCTTCACGCTTTCCCAGTCCTGCATCAGCGGCACACCATTGGTGGTGAAGCACAGGCCGACGTTTCCTGATTTTTTCAAAGCCACGATCTCCTCCGCTGTGACCACTTTGGACAGCGCAGGCTTCATCAAGTCGGTCGCCTTGGTGAAATGCGCGAGGCGTTTGATCAACCGCATCGGATCGCTGCCTTCCTCGCCGGTATTCTGAAAAATGCAGGTCACACCAGCGGCGTGAAAGGCGTCGAGGAACTCCTTGCGCTCACGCTCGTTCGTCGCGTTGCGGTTCATCCCCATCGACTCACGCAAATCGGCGATTTCACCAGCGGAAGCGCCCGCTTGGATGGCCGCGTTCATCGCCTCCGCATCAATCGCGCAGCGAGGCGCAAAGCCGTAGCTCTCAAACACCACCGAGCCGAAATGCAGCTCCCACGCATGCTCGATCTGCGCCTGCGTGGGCTTCAATAGATTGATCGCAATCTCGCGCGGCTTGTCGATGGCTGGGTTGCCGGTGATCCAGGATTTTTTCGACTCCTGCGAACGCACATGGAGATGAAAGCTGCTGGCGAAAGTCGCCAGTGGCAGGGCTTGAAGCAGGCGACGGCGGGAGATGGCGTTCATGGAATTGAATCACTTCAAAGCTGCTTCAATCGCTGCCAGCAGCTCAGGCGATTCCGGCTCCACATCGGATCCAAAGCGCTTCAAGACCTTGCCGTCCTTGCCGACGAGGAATTTTTCGAAGTTCCAGCCGACTTCACCAGCGGCGGATTGCAGGGCGGCGTAGAGCGGGTGTTTGGCGTCGCCTTTGATCACGACTTTGGAGAACATCGAGAAGGTTACCTTGTAGTTCTCGGTGCAGAAGGTCTTGATGATGGCCTCGGAGCCGGGTTCCTGGCCGCCGAAGTCGTTGCAGGGGAAGCCGAGCACGGCCACCCCCTTGCTCGCCATCTTCTCGTGCAGCGCCTGAAGACCGGCATACTGCCCGGTGTATCCGCACTCGGAGGCGACATTGACGATGAGCAGCACCTTGCCCGCGTAGGCTTTGAGCGTGGTGTCCTTGCCGTCGATGTCTTTGACGGCGATTTCGCTCACGTTGGAGTCGGCGGCGAGAGCAAGGGAGGTCATGAGGAGGGAAAGCAGGAGGGTTTTCATGGTGCGTTGAGTTACGGCGTGAAATAAGGCCAGCGCTCACTAAAAGGACGATTTTTATGCTGGCCTTTGTCCGAAGACCGGGCCGCGCCCGAAACTTCATGCCACATTGGCCCGGCGTGTGCGCATTTGAGGGGTTCGCCACCTATGACCGAATCCCCCTCCCGCCATTTCGACGTTGCCATCATCGGCGGAGGCTTTGCGGGAGTGTATTGCGCACAGCAAGTTCTCAAGCGCCTGGGGGCGGAACGGCTCCGCGTGGGAGTGATCGCCAGTGAGAACCACATGGTCTTCCAGCCAATGCTGCCGGAGGTGGTGGGCGGGTCGCTCTCGCCGCAGCATGTGGTGAACCCCATCCGCATGATCTGTAAAGGAGCAGACGTGCTGAAGGCGCAGGTCACGGACCTGGACATGACCAACCGGGTGATGACGCTCGATGGCGGACGCTTCACCCCGGCGGTGAAGGTGAGCTTTGACCACCTGATGCTCGCTCCGGGCGCAGGCGTGGATTTGAGCCGCATTCCGGGCATGTCCGAGCATGCGTATCTCATGCGTACCGTGGGTGATGCGATGAAACTGCGCGCGGCGATCATCAGCCGCATGGAGGAGGCGAATCTGATCAACAAGGCACAACTGCGGAAGGAAATGCTGTCTTTCGTGGTTGTGGGCGGCGGTTACTCGGGTGTGGAGACGGCTGGACAAATTCAGGACCTCATCGTCGGCGTGCGGCGCTACTACGACAATATCGAGGAGGGCGAGGCAAGCGTGACGCTGATCCACAGTGGCGATCGCCTGCTGAGCATGCTGGGTGTGCGATTGGGCGACTACACTGGGAGCTGTCTGGCGAAGATGGGCGTGAACATCGTCTTCAACAAACGCGTGCGGGCCGTGACGGCGCGCACGGTGCAGCTCAATGATGGGACGACGATCACCTCGCATCTCGTGGTCTGCACGGTGGGCAACGCGCCGCATCCTCTCATCAAGGCGCTGGGAGAAAGCGGTGCGGTGCCGCTGGAGCGCGGCAAGCTGGTGGTGGAGGCGACGGGACAGGTTAAAGGACTCGAAAAAGTCTGGTCGGCCGGCGATTGCGCCGTTTTTCCGAAGGCCGATGGGGGTTGCTGCCCGGAGACTGCTCAGTTTGCCATGCGCCAGGGCGCTTTGATCGGCGACAACATCTTCGCCAGCATACGCAAGCTGCCGCTGAAGCCCTTCAAGTTCACCGGGCTAGGCGAGTTGGCGACCATCGGGCATCGCAAAGCCGTGGCGATGGTCATGGGGCTGCGTTTTTCCGGCCTGCTGGCCTGGTTCATGTGGCGCAGCGTATATTTGATGAAGCTGCCGGGCCTCGACCGCAAACTGCGTGTGATGACGGAGTGGACCTTCGAGCTGTTCTTCCCACGCGACATCAATCTGCTCACGCCGAGCTTCTCCTCCCCGCTGGGAGAAATGCACCTGGAGGCGGGAGATTCACTGTTCCGCAGTGGCGAACCGGCGCAGTCGCTGTATGCCGTGAAAAAAGGCTGTGTGGAGATCACGGACGCACAGGGCCAAATCGTGAAGTCCGCCGTCGCGGGCGAGCATTTCGGCGAGCGTGCGCTCATGGGAGACGGCATCTGGCGCTTTGACGCGACGGCGAAGGAATCGAGCGAACTCGTCGCCATCGACGGCGGCACCTTCAAGACGCTTGTAAAGAGCATCGGCTCCCTGGAGTCCCTGTTCAAATCGACCGCGCAG
>CAXNGR010000602.1:0-3558 GCA_964201265.1 Verrucomicrobiaceae bacterium | reverse complement strand
CGGCTTCATCCGCCAGCGGAACATCAACTACGTCCGCTTCCTGGAGATCTGCCGGCGCTATCCGGATGACCTGATTACCCTGGATCATCCCGGTCGCTCCAGCTTTGTGCTCCCCTTTGTGCTCAAGGACGGGACGAAGAAGAAGGCGCTGCAGGCTGTGATCCGCGAAAACGGCATCGAAAGCCGTCCACTCATCAGTGGCAATCTGCTGCAGCAGCCGTTCTTGAAGAAATACTACGTGCCAGGCGAGTTCGACACCGCCGACCTGCTGCACCGCAACGCCTTCTACATCGGCAACAATCAGTTCGTAAACGAAGAGCGCCTTGACGTGCTGGACCGCCTCATGCGGCAGTTCTTTGACCGTTGAAGCGCGGCATGAGCGACCTGGTTGTCTTCCACAAACAGCTCGGTGACACCGCGCTGCTGGAACCGGTGCTGCGCAAGCTGGCGCATGCATCCGGCGAACCGGTGGATCTGCTCTGCCCGCCTTTCCTGCATCCGCTGGTAGAACTCATGCCGTACACACGGCCTGCGACTGGCCGCCGCCGCTGGCTGCCGGACAGAGTCTGGGCCTATGACTGGGGCGGGCGCACGACGCGGGCGTCCGCGCTGGCCCTATGCCGGGAAAGGCATTTGGTGATTCCGAATCCGGCCTGGGTGACGTTTGGGCACCGGATCGTGTTCCGTCACATCCATACGGAACAGTACCTCGGACGTCATGTGTCGCGGTATTTTTGGGAGCAAACTCCGGTGGCGGAGAACGGGCAGGGTTTCAGCCATGTGCGGCTTGACCGCCCGCCTGAGTCATGGGCTGCCGCCTGCTGGAAAGAGGAGCCGTACGTTTTGCTCAACCCCGTGTCGGCGTGGAAACGCAAAAGTTACGACCCGGTCAAATGGGCCCGTGTGCTGGCCCACGCACGTGAGCTGGGCCTTCCTCGCGTTGTCCTGACGGGCGGCACGGACGCATGGCAACAGGAGCATTGTGCGGAGATCGCCGCCGCCGCGCTGGCCCAGGGAGTGGTGGTGGAGGATGTGTCAGGACGCACCAGCCTGAAGGAGTTCATGCACCTGGTGTCCCGGGCGGCGATGGTTCTGTGCATTGATGGTGCTGCGGCGCATCTGGCGCGCGGCTTTGGCGTGCCATGCCTCACGATCTTCGGCCCCTCTTACACCTGGCTGTGGCATGAGCAGGACGCGCTCAACATTGCCGTGGACGCCTCGGATTTCTCACCGGACCAACGGCCGGATGCGGCGCTGGTGCCAGTGGAGAGAGTCACTGCTGAGCTGACACGTCTGGCCGCCAGGACTGGTCCAGCACACGGATGATTTCCTCCGCAATCCAGCGATGCGTCTCCGGAGTGATGTGATGACCGTCTTCCTTGACGAGCCAACGGTCGATATCCGGCTGCGCTGTCATGAAGGCGTGGACATCGATGAGATGCGCCTTGCTCGGGTGTTCCTTCAACACCCGCTGCCATGCCTCGTTGTAGGCGATGATGTTGTGCGAAATGCCGGGGGAATGCTCCTCAGTGCCTGGATTGGTTGGGCAGATGGTGATGACAAACACATGCTCGTGCGTGGTGCACAGCCGACCGAGAATGGTGTGCGCGGCATTCTCGAAACGCGGGAGCGGAGTGATGACGCTGCCAAGTCCGCCGCGCAGGATGCGCGCGCGCTGGTGATGCAGGAAATGGATGACTGGTTTGCGCAGTGTCATCGGCAGGCTGCTGATGAAGCGCCGCACGCGTTGATTCACCGGGCGTGGGGCAGCGTCCACGATTCCGGACTGCACCACGGCGATGCCACCGCTGACGTCCGCATAGTAGGAGGTGTCGCTGGCAGTCCAGTCTCTGATCTCGGTGATGGTATGGCTGCCGCAGGCGCGTTGCAGCACTTCCCAGCCTGTGTGCGGGAACCTGACGCGCAGCCATGATTCCAACACTCGCGGGTGATTCTCGCCGGCAGGCACCACGCCAGGGCGGGGTATCATGAGCGAGTCACCGTAAAAGGACAGTTTTTTGAAGACCATATGATGATGGACCGAATGGGGGGGGCGGAAGCTGCCATCAAGGCAGGGCATAGCTAGAGCTATTTCCACGCCTGATTGACCGAAATAAAGGCCTTCGGAATGCACGATGGCGTGCAGCAGGCCATGTGGTCATGGCCTCATCCCGTTTGAGATGAGTCTTTAGATCTTTGCCGTGTCAGCGTTTTGCGCGCCGCTAGCCGCCTGAACTGGCAGTAGTTTTTTCCTGCCCGGTTTTCAAGGCCGCAATTTGCTCCTGAGCCGCGCGCAGGGCTGTCTCTGTCTCATGCAGCTTTTGGCGCAACCAGATATTACGGCGCACCAGTGCCTGCGCGACGAGCGGAAGATCCGTAAAAGGAACGTCTTCGGGCAGTTGTTCGACTGACATGCTTAGATCAATCATAGATTACACTATCGGCGGTTAAAGCGATTTCAGGTGCCTTTGCAATCATATACAAGCGATGAATATCTGTGAAAGAAGGAAGATAGGTATGATAGTGCAGAACTGTATAGCCCAAAGACTCAGCCATGCCTTTGTAGTTATGCATCAAAATGGGTGGGGATTCTTTTGATGACCCTCGATAAACGACAGGAACAGAAGAATCGCTTGGAAGATCAGCAGGCTCAAGGACGAGGCCACCCGGTAATGGCGTCAAAAGCTCGTTGAAAACGATGTATTTGGCATGGCCAGCAATGAGGGTTAGGCACTGTCGAAGCTCTGCGTGTTTCAGTCGGGTGGCTGTAGAGATAAATAAAAACACATCCCCTTTCAACTCACCTCGTTTTAGCATATCAACGGCATAGCCTGAGGTGAACCTCAAATTGGGAGCCGTGAAGGCAGCATTGATGCGCTCCATGTTAGGATGGATATCAACGCCATGAAGCTCAATTTGAGGGAATTCATTGGCTATCACATTTAGGACGTAGGCATGGTAGGCACCGATTTCCGTCATGGAGCGAATGCTAGGATCTTCTTGAAGTAATCGGCGAAGTAATGGCATGATACTTCCTTGCATGCTTCGCTCAATCGGGCGGGTTTCAAACACAGATAACCGGTTGACGATATCAGTTTCATACAAATGCCATGGCGTTGCATTGATTTGATCAAGTTCGGATTGTGAGAGTCTTTCAGGAGGGCTGATTTTTAGCCAGTCATTCATGTGCTCATCGATTGCTTGCTGATCACGGTAGAGGCGATTTGAGCAAAATGGACCTAGCTTGAGTGCAAGGAACCTGATGATGCGCTTAATCGGCTGTAGTGGCAGACCTTTTTTGATAAAGTAGGGAGCCGCAATTTGTTGGCTAGGCTGTGAGCGAGAGGATTTAGACATTGCGTGGTCGTTCAGTTAAAATGAAGAAGCGAGCAGGATGTCGGAGTTTGCTTCAGGGACTGTCTCAAAGCTAAGTGATTCATAAGGGCGAATTTGCAACTAAGGAGATTTCGAGTGGTGGCATAAAGTCACCCCCAATCAAATCATCGTGGTGCCGATTGCAGGAGGTGTGAGGCACATTTCTTTTGATGGCCGCACATA
>CAXNGR010000601.1:0-3563 GCA_964201265.1 Verrucomicrobiaceae bacterium | reverse complement strand
CAAATCAATGGCAAGTGGATCACCTGGGAGACTTATTTCAAAGACCAGCTCAGCGCCGAATGGCCGGACAACGCCACTGCGGTCGCGATTCGTGCCGCCGGACTTGGGTGGGAAGTGGGCGAGCCGGGTGTGGTGGTGAAGTGAGCGGTTGGAGCAAAAGACGCAGACCGGCCCCAGCAACCCCAGCCCACGCGATGTCTCCCGCGCTCCGGCAGTAGCGCGAAATGTGGGCGGCGGCCCTGCGTGCAATTCACCTGGTGGTATGCTCAATTGCTTTTTTCATTCGCCTACGTCATGCATTAGAATGCATAAAGTATCCAAAAAAGATGTTTTATGCATTCTTAAAAGATGCTTTATTCATCCTGATGAATCGTATCGACACTCCACTTCTTGATCAGGCGCTCCATCTCGTCGCGAGGCGGCTGGAGGAGCGTGGGGCGGAGGCTGAGACACTCGTGGTGTGCGGCGGATCGGCCTTGCTGGCGCTCGGGCTGGTCAGCCGGACGACGAAGGACGTGGATGTGCTCGCAGGCGTGGACGCGGTGTACGGGCTGGTCGATCCGAGACCGCTGTCGCCCGCGCTTTATCAGGTAGTGGACGAGGTGGGCGAGGAATTGGACCTGCCACGAGGCTGGCTGAATGCCGGACCGGCCGATCAGGTGCTCATGGGACTGCCGGAGGGGTTTTTGTCGCGGCTGATCCGTCGTGAGTATGGGGCTAAGTTCACCATTTTCTATCCTGACCGCTTTGATCTGATTCACCTGAAGCTGTTTGCCTGCATTGATCAGGGAGAGGGCCGTCACAGCCGTGACCTGAAGGCACTGGCACCCACGCAGGCGGAGATGCTCAGCGCGGCACGCTGGGTCTGCACGCAGGATGGCAGCAAGGTGTTTCCCTCCATCGTCCGACAAGCCGTCACTCAACTGGGATACCCGCATGTCGCCGAGCAATTTTAGCGAAGGCCTTCGCGCTGACATCCTCGACTGGCTGTGGCGTAGCTGGAGCAGCCTGGGGGTGGCTGGAGCTGGCAGCACAAGCGCACGCTCCGATCATGTGATTGATGTGGAGACGCTGCTGCTAGCCACCACGGTTTGGGGTCGGCGAGATCCACGTCTGTTTGACGAGGCGCTGGACTGGCTGTGCCTGCATGGCTCCCTGGTTCACATGCAACGTCTGAAAAACTTGCACAAACAAAGTGGCCTCGGCGATGCAGCGGTGCTCGGCGCGATGGCGGACGTGGCGCAGCGGCAGTCATCGCAGGTGAAGTGGAAGGCTCTGGCGGCTCCGACGGGCTCAAGGCGAACCCTGGAACCGCTGTTCATCGGTGGAGCCAGTCTGACAACGGTAAGCGATCCGGTTTTCGCCGCGCACGGCTTCCAGCGTGGCAGGCTGGAACTGCGCCAGATGAGCCGTGCGCCGTCGCCGGGCATCGCGGCGAATCTTTGGCTCAAACTGCGCTGTCTGTTTGGCACCTCCACGCGTGCGGAGATCATGCTGCATCTTCTCACCAGCGGCCCGATGACTGCGGCTCGGCTGGCACGGCTCTCCGGCTTCACCCTGCGTTCCGTGTTGCTCCCGCTGCGGGAGATGGCGCTCTCCGGGCATGTGATCGAGCCGCCATTACCGCAGCGAGAGCGCGTGCTTCCTGGAAAGACGCCCGCCAAACGCCATCGCGGTCCTTCGTTGGCCTATTCCATCCGTGCGGATGAGTGGAGCTTTCTGCGCACCTGGAAGGACCCCATTGGTTTCCCGAAGCATGTGCCCGTCACCGCCTTGCTGGCCGCCTGCCAGAGTCTTGATGGCGTGCTTGCGGCCACGGATGAGGTGAACGGCTCTGCATCTGCGACGCTGGCCATACGCTGCCGCGAGACCATGAAAAAACATGCCACGCAACTGCACCAACAAGGCTGGTCGGACGAAATGGGACTGCACCAGCGCCTGACCGGCCCGCAGTGGCTCGAACACATCGCGCTGAAGCTGCCATTGTTGATTCAATCCCTCTAACAACCTGACCACGCAGGAGTCCTTCAAACCCAATGCCGTCCAATAACCCGTTTATGACGGTTCACTGCCGGGCGATGTTCGCCCGCCCGCCACGCAGAACATACTTCTGAATCTTGCCGGTCGCTGTTTTGGGCAATTCGGCGATGAATTCGAAGCCGTGCGGCCCTTTGAAATGCGCGAGGTGCTCGCGGCAGAACAGGCGCAGTGCTTCGGGCGTGGTTTCGGCGCCCGGCTTGAGGACGATGAAGGCCTGTGGCGTCTCACCCCATTTTTCATGCGGCAGGCCGACGACAGCAGCTTCCTGCACGGCGGGATGGCGCAGCAGGGTGCCTTCGACCTCGACGGAGGAGATGTTTTCGCCGCCGCTGATGATGATGTCCTTCCAGCGGTCGCGTATTTCGATGTAGCCGTCGGGATGGACCACGGCGGCGTCACCACTGTGAAACCAGCCATTGCGGATGGCCTTCTCCGTCGCGGTAGGATCGTTGTAGTAACCTTTCATCACGGCGTTGCCGCGAATGATGATCTCACCCATCGTCGCACCGTCCTGGGCGACTTCATTGCCTTCATCATCGACGACGCGGACCTCGGCGTTGGCGAGGTATTCGACTCCCTGGCGAGATTTGATCACCGCGCGGACGGCAGGATCGAGTTCGGCGTGCTCGGGACGTGATTCGCTGATGGTGACGATGGGCGAGACCTCGGTAAGGCCATAGACGTGCGTGATTTCCCAACCGAGTTCGCCCTCCACACGCTCGATGGTGGCTGCTGCGGGCGGCGCTCCGGCGGTGAAGACACGAACGCCGCATGGGGTACCTTTTCGCATCTCATCCGGCACGTTGGCGATGCTGATGAGCACGGTGGGCGCGGCGCAAAGCAGGGTGACGCCTTCGCCACGGATGGTTTCAAAGATGAGCCGAGGGTCGGCCTTTGGAATGCAGACATGGCGTCCTCCGACGGCGGTGATGGTCCACACGAAGCACCAGCCGTTCGCGTGAAACATGGGTAGTACCCACAGATAACGATCCGCCGCCGTGATGCGTGTGTGCATGAGGTGGCCCATGATGTTCAGCGCGGTGTTGCGATGCGTGACCATGACGCCCTTCGGGTTCGCCGTGGTGCCGCTGGTGTAATTGAGCGCGATCATCTCGGTCTCGACGACCTCGGCAGGCGTGAAATCGGGCGCGGAAGCGGCCAGCGTGGCCTCGTAGTCGATCCAGCCATCCTTTTGACCGCTGAAGGCGATGAAGTGCTCCACACCGGGCACTTGATCGCGAATCGAATCGACGGCGTCGAGGTAATCGGCATGCACGCAGACGATGCGAGCGCCGCTGTGGTTCAGGATGTAGGCGAAGTCGGCGGCGGTGAGGCGGAAATTGATCGGCACAATCACCGCCCCAATCTGCGGCACCGCATAAAACGCCTCCAGATGCGCGTGGGTGTTTGGTGAGATCGTGGCAATGCGCTCGCCGGGCTGCATGCCGAGCTTTTGCAGCGCGGCGGACCAGCGGTCGCAGCGGTCAAAAAACTCGCGGTAGGTGAAGCGGAGGCTGCCATCC
>CAXNGR010000600.1:0-3564 GCA_964201265.1 Verrucomicrobiaceae bacterium | reverse complement strand
GCAAAGGTCTTCGACGGACTTGCCTTCGAGTTCCGCGTTGCCAGCGAGGGCGTTGTTCAAATTGGTGACGTAAGCGTTGTGATGCTTGCCGTGATGGATCTCCATCGTCTGCTGGTCGATGTGGGGTTCCAGCGCGTTGGACGGATAGGGCAGGGGAGCGAGGGGGTGGGCCATGGTAGGGTGGGGTTGAAGGTTCTCGGGTAAGTATCGCGAATATGAACGGGGGCAAGTGGGAGAATGCCCCATGACGAACGAAAAACCGGGCGCTTTGGATGCGTTCGTGAGATAGAACCCCATGAACCTCCTCCAGCCACTTCGATTCGCCCTTGCTGCCCTCGTTTTAATTCTGCTTCCGTCCTGCGGCAGTGATTTCCGTGCTGCTTGGAAAAAAGCGCCAGTTACGGAAGCTGTCGAAGGCAAATGGGAGGGCACGTGGCTCAGCGCGGCCAACGGCCATCACGGCAAGCTGCGTTGCGTGGTGTCTGAACCACACATGCCTGGCAAATTCTTCGCTGTTGAGGGCGATCACACCTTCCACTACCACGCCACCTGGATGAAAATCCTCAGCGGCAGCTACCGGGCCGTCCAAAACGTGCAGAAGCAAAAGAACGGCACTTACATCTTCAAAGGCGAGCACAAGATGCCGGACTGGGCGGGCGGCCTGTATCACTACGAAGGCACCATCAAAGGCGACAATTTCAACGCCTGCTACGAAAGCGCGATGGATCGTGGCACTTACACGATGAAACGCGTTCGCTGAGCAACCATCCGGCTCGACGCGGGGTTCAATACCTCCGTGACATCCCCCATGAAGTGGTTCTCCAGTTTTCGCGCCAAGCTCATACTCACCGTGTTTCCCGTCGTGGCGGGGATCACCATCGCCACGCTCGTGCTGGCGGAGTGGAAATTCGTGGCGGCGTATCGCAGGCTGTTTGAAGAGCAGTTTGAATCACAGATCAACACCTTCACCGCGGCGAAAAAGAAGCGCACAGAGGCGCTTTCCGCCGTGCTCGGCAAAATCGCGAAGGAACCCGAGGTGCTGGAGGCGATTGCCAAAAAAGACTATGGAGCCGCCGCGCAGATCATGCGCCCGCAGCTTGAGGCATTGGCGGTGGAGCGCTTGCAGACCGAGTTTCCCGGCAGCGGCGGCCCGCCACGGCCGAACTTGGGCGGCGGCCAGCGTTTGCCGCAGCCGTTTGGTCAGCGTGGCAATGAAGACAAAGATCGTCCTGCGGCGGCCAAGCTGGTCTCCCGGCTTGCTCCCGGCCAGATGCCCTTTATCGGACTGATCGACTCTGATGGGGATTTCCTCTCCTCGCCCAAAAAGAGCGGCTCGGGAGACAAAGCGCCCAACGGATTCAAACTGGCTCCAGGGCTGATGGAGAGCGATGACAACGGGGAAATGCGGCGGCGAGGTGGCAAAATGCAGTGGCTCAGCGGTCGCAAACTCGAAGAGATTCTGAAGGAACAGGAGGTGGGTTATCTCCGCGTCGAATACGGCGAGAACAATCGCAACGAGCAAGTGCGCGAAGTGTTCATCACGCCGCTGAGGGACGAAAAAAATGGCAAGTTTCTTGGAGCCTTTCTGTTCGGCCTGCCGCTGCAGGTGCTGGCAGAGCGCCTGCTTTATGAGCAGACGAAAAAATCCGACATGGGCGAGATCATGAGCGGCGTGTGGGTGGAGGATGCGTTGGTCAGCACCACGATTCCGAAAGACATTGCCGCAGTCATTGGGAAACATATTGCTGAATCCATCCACCGCTCCGGCAAATCACAGCGCGAGCTGACCGTGCCGGTCAATGGCGTGAGACATCAGATTTTTTATCGGGTTCTGAATCCTGGCTCTCCCTTTCCGCTGGCTGCGCAGGTGAATCTGTATCCGCTCACTGCCATGGAGGGCGAATTGAACGAGTTGCGGCGTGACGTCGGCGGCCTGGGCGTGGTGGCGCTGCTGATCGCGCTGCTCGTGGTGCTGTGGATCTCACGCGGCCTTTCCGGGCCGATCCGCGACATCGTCAGCGGCACGCATCAAATCGAACAGGGCAATTTCGACGTACGCGTGCCTGTGCATCGGCAGGATGAGCTGGGCAAACTGGCCGCCTCCTTCAACGAAATGGCTGCCGGACTCGCGTTGCAGGAAAAATACCGCAGCGTGCTCAATGCCGTGGCGGATCGCACCGTGGCGGCGCAGTTGATCGAGCAGAGCAGCGGCCTTGGCGGCGAGATTCGGCATGTTTCGATGTTGTTTTGCGACATCCGTGGCTTCACTGCCATCACCGAGAACATGGAGCCGGCAGAGGTGATCGAGCTGCTGAACGAGCACATGACCGCACTCACCGACGTGGCCTACAAGCACGGCGGCATCGTCGATAAATTCGTGGGCGATCTGATCATGGTGCTGTTTGGCGCTCCCGTCAGCACGGGTGCCGATGCGTTGAGCGCCGTGCAGTGTGCGCTGAGCATGCTGCAAGTGCGCCGCCATTTGAATCAGACCTCCAAACACTCGCTAGAGGTCGGCATCGGCGTCGCCACCGGTTCGGTGGTGGCGGGCTGCATGGGGTCGGATCAGCGGCTGAGTTACACAGTGCTCGGTCATCGCGTGAATTTGGCCTCGCGGCTGTGCAGCATCGCCCAGGCGGGTGAGATCGTGATGGATGCAGAGACGTATGCGGAGGCTCGGGAGTTGATTCAGGCGGAACCGATGCCACCGATGCAGTTGAAGGGCATCTCTGAACCGGTTCATCCGTGGCGGGTGGTGGCCGCGTAACCCTCCCGCATGCCCGATTCACGAGCCAAGCCCGACCTCCAAGCCAAACTGCGCGATGTGCCACACACACCGGGTGTGTATATCATGCGCGACCGTTTGAACAACGTGATCTACGTCGGCAAGGCGCGTGATCTGCGCAAACGCCTCGCGAATTACTTCACGCCCGCGCGCTCGAAGCTGGCCGACCGCAAAACACGCGCCCTCATCGCCAGCATCTGGGATTTTGATCTGCATCAGGTCCGCAACGACACCGAGGCGCTGGTGCTCGAAAGCAAGCTCATCAAGGAGTTTCGTCCGCGCTACAACGTCAGCTTCCGCGACGACAAACGCTACTTCCTCGTGCGCGTTCACATGGGCGATGCCATGCCCCGCCTATCGACCACGCGGCTCAAGAAGGAGGATGGCGCCCGTTATTTCGGCCCCTTTCCGCACGGCATGGCGCTGCGCACGACACTCAACTGGCTGAACAAGAAGTTCGGCCTGCGTGTTTGTCGGCCGTTGAAACCGGGAGAGGCGGACTACAAGCACTGCTCCAACGACATCATCAAAAACTGCTCCGCGCCGTGCATCGCCCGCATTTCACTGGAGGACTATAAACAGCGTGTTGAACAGGCCTGTGAGTTCCTTGATGGCAAGAGCAAAGACCTCGTCACCGCCTTGGAGGAGGAGATGCAGCAGGCTGCCGCACGGCTCGATTTTGAAAAGGCCGCTGAGCTGCGGGACATGGTCGAGGATTTCAAAAAGACGCTGATTCCCACGCGCACGTTTGAGCGCGGAGCACGGGCGCGGGTCATCCG
>CAXNGR010000599.1:0-3570 GCA_964201265.1 Verrucomicrobiaceae bacterium | reverse complement strand
TTGGACATCGCGCAGGCGAAGCATCCGCAGATTCGCCTCATCTCGGTGCCGCAGGTCGGCACGCAGGAGATTCAAGATGACTTCGAAGGCCAGTGGGAAGAGTGCAGCCCGGCGAATGCAGGCCAGTTCACGGCGGTGGGTTATCATTTCGGCCGAGTGCTGCATGAAATCCTCGGCGTGCCGGTGGGCCTGATCGACAACGCCTGGGGCGGCAGCGCCTGCGAGGCCTGGGTGAAGCGCGACGTGTTGGAGAAAGACCCGCGCTTTGCCTCGATCATCGCGAAGTGGAAGCAGACCGAGGCGACCTTCACGCAGGCGGCCTTCGACAAGCAGGTGGCCGACCACAAAGCCAAGGTCGATGCCTGGGCGCTGGCACGGAAGGAAGCGCTCAAGGCAGGCAAGCCGATTCCGGCGAATCCGCCGCGTGCGCCGCAGAATCCGCTGACCGGCCAGCATCGTCCAGGCAATCTGTATGCGGGCGTGCTGCATCCGAAGATTGGTTATGGCATCAAGGGCGCGATTTGGTATCAGGGCGAATCGAACGCCAGCCGCGCGAAGGAATACCGCGATCTGTTCCCCTTCATGATCGAGCAGTGGCGCAAAGAATGGCAGCAAGGCGATTTCCCCTTCTACTGGGTGCAGCTCGCCGACTACAAACCCTACACGACCGAACCTGGAGACAGCGACTGGGCCGAACTGCGCGAGGCGCAGACGCTCACCATGAGCAAACTGCCCAAAACCGGCCAATGCGTCATCACCGACCTCGGCGAGGCGAATGACATTCACCCGAAGAACAAACGCGACGTGGCCGAACGCATCGCACGCTGGGCCTTGGTGCAGGATTACGGCCAGAAGCTGCCCTACCGCAGTCCAGAGCTGAAGGACGCGAAGTTTGAGGGCGGCAAAGCACTGCTTACTTTTGACCATGCCCCATCCGGCTTGCGCACGGTCGATATTGATGAGCCACAGGGCTTTTCCATCTGCGGTGAGGACAAAAAATGGGTCTGGGCTAAGGCCAGCATCATAGGTGGCTCGAAGAAAGGCACGAACCAGATCGAAGTCAGCAGCCCCGCCGTGCCGCAGCCTGTCGCCGTGCGCTATGCCTGGGCCGATAACCCGGTCTGCAACGTCTTTTCCGCCGAAGGTCTGCCCGTCACCCCGTTCCGCACAGATGACTTCCCGATGATCACCGATCCGGCGAACCCGAACAGCGCCGAAGCGCTGGCGGCGAAGCGTGCCGAGGATTTGAAGAAGCTGATGGAGGCGCGGAAGAAGGCCGGGAAGAAGTGATTGGCCGCTTGAACTCGTATCCTGAGCCAGCATAGTTAAGTCATGTCTCAGGCCGCTTTTGCTCTTCTGGAAAAGTCGCTCGCGCCCGTTTCCGAGCACATGACGCGCGAGGCGGCACGGGAGGTGCTGCAATTGCGGGCCACGCCCGACGTGCAGTCGCGGATCGACCAACTGGCAGACAAGTGCAACGAGGGGCAGTTAACGCCTGACGAGCGGTCCGAGTACGAAATGTTTGTCTGGGCTGGTCAATACATCTCGAGCCTGCAATTGAAGGCCAGAAAGCTGCTCGCCAACGCCTGACCCAGACCATGAATGCTGCGCTGAGACAAAGAGTCCGTCAGCGGGCCCATCAGTGCTGCGAATATTGCGGGGCGCGTCAGGAGGACGAGGCTTGGTCGCTATTTCACATTGAGCATGTTCTACCGCTCAAGCATGGTGGTGCTGACAGTCTGCAAAACCTCGCCCTGGCCTGCCAGCACTGCAATCTGCACAAAGGACCGAACCTTTCAGGCATTGACCCTGTGTCAGGCGGCATGGTTCGTCTGTTTGATCCTCGTAAAGATCCCTGGGCAGCGCATTTCACCCAAGTGGGGCCGGAAATCATCGGGCTGACCGAAGTAGGCCGGACCTCGGTGGTTGTTTTGAAAATGAATGCCCGACCGCGCCTGGAACTGCGGAGTGCTGCGGCAGATTGAGCCACAGGACCGCTGTCCTGGATTATTTCATCACCAAACTTGTGTTTGGAGGGGCGGGACGCGTATGTTTGTGACTTACAGCCATTTGCATGAACATCCGACCGCTCCTGACTCTTTTCGCCCTCGCTTTGCTGCCGCCTGTCATGGCGCAACCGGCCCCGGAAACTCCTACGGCAAGCCAAGCCATTGATCTTGGCTCGGGAGCCTGGGACGGTGTGGTGAACATCGACGTTTCCGTGCTGGTTCCCGACTACCGGGAGCCGTGGAACGCAGGACAGCCCAGCGGTGGCAGCGGAACGGGCTTTCTCATCGGCAAGAACCGTTTTTTGACGAACGCGCATGTCGTCAGCAATGCCACGCGCATTCTGATCCGCACCAGCAACGACCCGGAGCCACATCCGGCTAAGATCGTCCACATCGCGCATGATTGCGACCTAGCACTGATCGAGGCAGAGGACCCGGCGCATTTTGAGAAACTCAAGCCGCTCGACTTCGGCGGCATTCCACAGCTCAACACCGAGGTGATTGCGGTCGGCTACCCCATCGGCGGAGATCGCATCTCGGTGACACGCGGCGTTGTTTCGCGCATCGACTTCCGGCCCTACAGCCACACGAGCGTGGATTCGCATCTGGCCATCCAGGTGGACGCGGCGATCAATCCGGGCAACTCCGGCGGACCGGTGCTGCAAGGCGGCAAGGTGGTCGGCGTGGCCTTCCAGGGGTTCAGCGGCCGGGTGGCGCAGAACGTGGGCTACATGATCCCGGTGCCGGTCATCAAGCGCTTCCTCAAGGACATTGAGGACGGGCGTTACGACCACTATGTGGATCTCGCGGCGAGTGATTTCCCCATCGAAAACCCGGCACAGGCCAAGGCGCTGGGCACCAATGGCGGCGGCGTCGGCGTGATGGTGGCCGATGTCGAACCCGCTGGCAGCGTGGGCGAGGTTTTGAAGATCGGTGATGTCATCCTGAGCATTGACGACAACCCGGTGCTCAACAACGGGCTCGTCCGCTTCGAGGGCGAGCTGATGGACATGAACGAGATCGTCGAGCGCAAGTTCGCGGGCGACAAGATCAAGCTGGAGTTCCTGCGTGGGGGCAAAAAGCAGGAGGCCACGGTGACGCTGAAGCGCTTTGACCCTTACGTCCGCCTGGGAGCCACCTACAACCAGCGTCCGCGTTACGTCGTCTTCGCTGGCCTCGTGTTCCAGCCGATGGACCGCAACCTGATGGACGCGCACCAGATTCGCGACCGTACGGTGAGTTATGTCTTCGATAATTTCCTCACCGACAAGCTCTACGTCGAGCGCCCGGAGCCGGTGGTACTGACGAACGTGCTGCCTGACGAAGTGAACACCTGGCTCACGCCTTACGCCCACAGCATCGTGGACGAGATCAATGGCGTGAAGATCAAGTCTCTGAAGGATGTGCAGGCAGCGCTGGCGAAGAAAGATCAGGCGTTCATCGAAATCCGCCTGCTGGAAAAAAGCCGACCACTGGTGCTGAAGCGTGAGCTCGCCGAGGCCGCGCATCCGCGCATCATGCAGACCTACAACATCCAGGGAGACTCCTTTGTCGGTGAGGA
>CAXNGR010000598.1:0-3571 GCA_964201265.1 Verrucomicrobiaceae bacterium | reverse complement strand
GTCCCCCTGCAAAGCGACGCGCATCTCATCGTCGTTGCCATCGACGAAGACGGCCACCAGGCCATCGGTTACGGCACCAGTGACTACGCCAAAATGCGCCCCTGCGCCTACAACAACCCGATCTACGTCGATGCCGACGGCAACGGCTTCAAACCCAACTACGACACCCTCGGCTTCGACCTTCCGGTGGGGCGTCAGACGGCAGACAAAGCCAAGGCGCAGCTTGTGAAGGCGGGTTTGATGCAGGCAGAGCCAACACCTGCGCCTGCAAAGCCGTGAGGCATCACGAGTCTTCCTGATCCACCCTTCCGGGTCGGTGATCGAGATGAATGGCGGTCTGCGCCGCTTTCTTTTGCTCAGCGCGACGCCACGCGCTCAAACACGCGGGGTGTTTCGATTCCTGCGTTTTTGGGCTTTGGCGCAGGTTTCGGATCGAGGTTCTGCTTCAAATCATCGGCCGTGACGGTGGATTCGACGCCTTGCTCCGGCACTTCGACTTTCGTCACCCACAGCAGCGCGTTCAGCACGGCTTTGCGCACGTTGTCATTGCCCCAGTTGTCATGGAAGTGGCCGCCAGTGAAGCCGAAGCCGCGTCCGCCATCCTTTCGCTCAATGGCCCACATCATCGTCTCCGGCTGGCCTTTTTCGGCCTGAATGTGTGGATAAGGGCCTTTGGGATAAACATACGGGCCATCGCGCGTCGCATCGGTAGGCGTCGCGGTCAGGATCGGCGCAAAACTCGCCGTCGCATCCTCCGCCACGGCGATGCCGTCTTTGAAGGCCGGGCGGAAGCGCATCTGGAAGTACCACTCGTCCTTCGTCGTGAACGGCTGCACGCCGCGTGTGATCACATGCTTCGGCAGTTGGGTGTAGTTCGCGTCCCAGATCGGATTGCAGGAGAAACTGTTCTCGTAGTGCCCTCCCAGCCATTCCTGAAACTCCTTGCCCGCCTGATCAGCCACGACTTCAACGCCGTAGTGCATGCAGCCAAAGCCCACGCCCTTCGTGATCAGCTTGCGCAGCGTTTCGAGATGCCCATCCACCACCGCCGGATGCTTGCCACCTCCATCCGCGTAGATCACTACCGCGTCGGCGTCGGCAAAGGTCTTCTCATCGCTCACCCAACCCATCTCGTGGCGGTCCACCACGAGGTTAGGCACGTTCTTGAGGCATTGTTCCAAGAGCATGGTGCCAGCACGGAATTCGTGCATGCCAGGCGGATGCGAAGGCTTTCCGGCAATGAAGACAAGCTTCTGCTTCCCGTCGGGCGTGACGGCGTGAAGTGTGGAAAGGGTGGTGAGAGCGAGGGTGGCGAAGAGGAGCGGCTTCATGCGCCCATCATTCGTCGTTGCCGCTTCAAATCAAGCGCCCTCAACCACCTTCAGCGGCAAACTGACATTCACGAACCTCAACGCCGCAGCGCATTGATCAGCTCGTTGAGCTTTTCCCGCATGAGTTCCAGATCCGCGAGCGTCGGCGAATCACTGGCAAACGGTGTGTCCAGCATGTCCACCCCGTTGCTGTTCGCGCTGCTTAAACAGGAGTGCCTACAGATGCGTGGAATGACACGGAATGATGGACATGAGGAAAGTCGGGATTGGGTTCCGTGAATTCTGTGTGTTCCGCAGGCTCAACTTCAATGCGCTGAATGGAATGGTTTTGGAGTTTGGAGCAAGCGCGTGGTGTTTGGAGCCGTATTGGCTGCATGTCTGATCTCTCCGCGCTTTCCCGTCGTGAACTGCTGACCCGCATGGGGGGCGGCTTGGGGGCGCTGGGACTGGCTTCGACGGTGCAGGCGGGGCCGAGGTCGCACTTTATGCCGAAGGCGAAGCGGGTGATCCATCTGTTCATGAACGGCGGGCCGTTCGGGCCGGACTTTTTCGATCCCAAGCCAGGACTGACGAAGTACTCAGGACAAAAGCCGACGGGAGCCGATCTGCGGACGGAACGACCAACGGGCGGGCTGCTGGCGTCTCCCTACGGCTACGCGAAGCATGGTCAAAGCGGGCTGGAGATCAGCGAGCTGCTGCCGAACCTAGCGCGGCGTGCCGATGACCTGTGCGTGCTGCGCTCCTGCCACACGGACAATCCGAATCATGGCCCCGCTTTGCTGCTGATGAACAATGGCACGATGACGGAGCGCGTGCCGAGCATGGGCTCGTGGTTGAGCTACGGCCTCGGCAATGAGAACGCGAATCTGCCGTCGTTTGTGGTGCTGTGCCCTGGGAAGCCGGTGCGGTTTTCGATTTTGTGGAGCAGCGCGTTTCTCCCAGCGCAGCATCAGGGCGTGTACATCAATCACTCGAACCTCGATCCGAAGCAGATGATTCCGTGGCTGACGAACGAGCGCTTCTCACCGAGCGAGCAGCGGAAGCAGCTGGATCTCATGCAGGCGCTCAATGCGGAGCATCTGGTGGCGCGTGGCGGGGCGGATGTGGCGCTGAACGGGCGCATCCAGGCGATGGAGACCGCCTTCCGCATGCAGTCGGCGGCGACGGATGCCTTTGATGTGAACTTGGAACCGGCGAAAGTGCGCGAGATGTATGGCACGAGCCATTTCTCGAATGGCTGCCTGATGGCGCGGCGGCTGGTGGAGCGTGGGGTGCGCTTTGTGCAGCTCTACTATGGCAACGGGCAACCCTGGGACTCACATTCCAAGCACGACGAGACCACACGGCGTCTGGCGGCGGACATCGACCGCCCCATCGCGGCGCTGATCGGCGATCTGAAGCAGCGCGGCATGCTGGACGACACGCTCATCGTCTGGGGTGGTGAATTTGGCCGCACGCCGGTGAGTGAGAACGGCAACGGTCGCGATCACAATCCACACGGCTTCTGCATGTTCTTCGCGGGCGGCGGGGCGCAGGGCGGCACGGCCTACGGCCAGAGCGATGAGTTTGGCTTCAAAGCGGCGGTGGACAAGATGCACATCCACGACATCCACGCGACGATCCTGCACCTGCTAGGCATGGATCACGAGAAGCTCACCTATCGCTATGCGGGGCGTGATTACCGGCTGACGGACGTTCACGGGCGGGTGCCACGTGCGATTGTGGGCTGAGTGCCTGCCGCGAAAAACCCGGTGAGAAGTGAATAGTCAGATGTCAGAAGTGTCACTGCCGCAGGCGGCACCTCTCACGTTTTACTTCTGACTTCTCAAGCCAGGAGGTTTTACAGGCTGCCGATGCGGATCAGGCCCGCGTCTTGTCCGTGCGGAAGCGGCTCCAAAAGGATTTCTTCTGCGGAACGGCTTTGCGGATTTCTACCATGGGCGCTTTTTTGGTCTTCACGGCAGGCGTGGGAGGAGGGGCGTCCTTGGGTTTGGCCGCTGCCGGCTTTCCTGGAGTGGCAGGAGGCTGGGAGGCGGTGGGGGGCGTGTTGCTGCCTGGGGCAGGGCCGTAAAGCTCGCGTGTTTGTTGGTGCAGCATCTCAGCCTCGGCGGCCTGCTGCATGGAATCGCGGATGCTGGAGGGTACGGCGTTTTCGGTCAGCGGCGGCAGGAGCAGATTGGGCCCCTGGGCCCAGTTGCCGAGGGCGGGAAGCAGCGATGCCATCTCACTCTGGTTGTTCA
>CAXNGR010000597.1:0-3573 GCA_964201265.1 Verrucomicrobiaceae bacterium | reverse complement strand
ACCTTGTGATGGTCAGGACCGTAGCTTGCCTCATCAATGTCAAAGGCTCTCCGCATCAATGGCTCGGCCTCAGCTAGCCGATTTGCCTCCTTGAGCAACGCAGCGAGGTTGTTCAGGCTTGAGGCGACGGTGGGATGATCTTCACCCAGATAGATCTCAAATATCTCCACGACACGCCGCATAAGTGGCTCGGCTTCCGCCAGACGGTTCGTGACCTGAAGCAACGACGCTAAGTTGTTGAGACGTATAGCGACCTCGGGATGGTCCGGGCCGAAGGCGGCCACATCCAGCTTCAAGGCGCGGCGGCAGTGAGGCTCGGCCAAGGCATGGAGGGATTTGGTCTTGAGCAGCAACGCCAAATCACCCAGCAACCAGCTCAAGCGCTGCGGTGCCGGCGCATCGGGGGCGTGGGCGACGAGAGAAACGGCGTGGGTTTGCAGGGGATTCCACCGGGGCCAGGAACGGACATCCTGGGGATTGCCAAGACCGTTTTCTGCGAAGAGCTGGATGCCAATAGCCAAAGCGATAGTGCGGTCGAGTTCGCAAGCGATGAGGCGGAGGATGTGCTGGACGAGGCGGTGGAGCTTGAAGCGGGGCTGATCGCGGTCGCGGGTGAGCAGGCTGTAAGTTTCGGCCTGGGCTAGCGCGCATTTTGCGTTGCGGTGGCAGGTTTTGATCTCGTCTTTGGCATCCGGGGAGGAGTCGAGCAGGAACTCGGGGATGGGATCGGGGGCGAAGTGGGCGAAGACAAGGAGCCAGAAGCGGGTGTCGGCATCCAGCTTGTCGAAACTGGTCTTCCAGGTGATGAGGACGGGCTTTGGAGTGTCTTTATCGAGACGTTCGTAATGAATGACATGGTTTTTGAACCACTCCAAAAGACCAGCGGCCTCTTCTTCGTATCTCGCGAGGTATTGCGCAAAGGTGAGGCGCTGTTCGTTGATGTAACCGGCGGCTTGATGGAGTGCGAGGGGCAGACCGTCCATCTTCGCGGCGAGTTGACGGGCTTGGGAGGCATCGTCATCGGCACGGCGGCGTTTTTTGTCGGTGAGTTGGAGCAGCAGGTCGGTGGAAGCGTCGGAACTGAGGACTTCGATGTTCAATGCCTCGACATTGTCGGCCCAATTTTGCAGGCAGGAGGTGATGAGGACATGGCCCGTGGAGAGGTTGTCAAAATAACCGCTGAGCGCAGCGGCCGAGGATTCGTCATCGACGTTGTCAACGATGAGCAGCCAGTCGGGATGGCTAGCGAGCCATTTTAATACGGCGGTGACGCGAACTGATTCATCGGGCTGCACTTCGCCTTGGACACCCAGTTGAAGCACGTCGTAAAGCGCGGAAAAACCGGCGCGAAGACGCTCCGGCGAGCCGCCGCTGACGAAGAGCAGCGCGGTGTGGTCGGCTTGATGCCTGCGAGCGTATTCGACTGCCGCGTGCGTCTTCCCAATGCCACCGAGACCGGCGATGCCTGTGGCGGCGCTGCGATGCGTGATGGCGGTGGTATGCGTTTGCTTCAAGAGCGAAGCGCGAAGATCCAAGAGGAAGTCATCGCGACCGAGGAAGAGGCAGCCTGCGTAGATACCGGGTAGGTTGCTCGGATAGAAAGGCTCTTGAGTGCTGCTGAGGCCGAGATCTTTTTCCAAGGCATCCAAAGCCTTCTGCAAGCGACTCTGATCCGGCAGCTCGGGCATTTGTTTCAGCAGGTCGGCCAAGTCCCAGCATTCGATGACCGGTCCGTTCTCAGGCTGGACGAAATGCTTTGGCATGGCCGGTTTCTTCGGCAGCAGGAAGAAGATGATGAGTTTGCCGAAGTCCTTGTCGAGCTGATGCTTGGCGGCCTTGACTGCGGTCTCCGTGATTTTGTCGGAGGCGTCTTGATTGGTGATTTGAATGGCGACGCGTCTTGCCTTGTCGCCGAGGTCTGCCGCCGGGTAGTTGGACTTTTCAAGGTTGAGATTGACCAAGTCCCAGCCCATCAAGGCGTTGAAGAATCGCGTCATGACAGATTCCAGCCAGTGATTGGCATCGTTGAGTCCCGCCCGGCTGCGCGTCTTCAACTGATCGGCGAGCACGTTCAGCCGGTCGCTGATCGTGGTGGCGAGATGCTGATGAGGAAACGGCATGATAACGCAGCAGAGAAACTTGCCACCCATCAAGCCTGAGAGAGCGTGGTTTAACCAGTGGAAATTTTGAGGAAGCGCGGACGCAGGGTGGTTTCATCGCCACAGGCAGACGTTACAGATGATGAAGCAGACGCACAGGCCGCGAGTCCGCAGGATCAGTGCTCACGGAACGCACAGAATGACACGGAAGACCGTAGGTGTGTTTCGAGGGCCATCAGTCTGACGCATCCTCCGACACCGTGCTGCGGGCTTGGAGGCCTGCCTGACGAGGCTGCACGAGCTGAAGCCGGGAATGAAATGCTCTAAAAGGGCAACGCACCTGCGTTGCCCGCCAACAGGCTTACAATCTCCGCTCCTTCACCTCCGCCGTGATCTCGGTGAGGAAGTCGGCGATGGGTTTGACGCCGAGGTCGCCCTTTTTGCTGTGGCGGACGGCGACGGATTGCACGGCGGCTTCCTTTTCACCGACGACGAGCATGTAGGGAATCTTGTCGAGCTGGGCGTTGCGGATTTTGGCACCGATCTTGTCGGCGTCGTTGTTCAGCGCGACGCGCAGGCCGGCGGCCTTGAGCTGGGCGTAGGTTTCCTCGGCGAAGGCGTCGGCCTTTTCGCTGATGGTGAGGATGCGAACCTGCTCCGGCGCGAGCCAGGTGGGGAAATGACCGGCGAAGTGCTCGATGAGCACGCCGCAGAAGCGCTCCATGCTGCCGAAGGGGGCGCGATGGATCATGACGGGGCGGTGCGGCTTGTTGTCGGGGCCGTTGTAGTGGAGGTCGAAGCGCACGGGCAGGACGTAGTCCACCTGCACGGTGCCGAGCTGCCATTCGCGACCGATGACGTCCTTGATGACGAAGTCGATCTTCGGGCCGTAGAACGCGGCCTCGCCGGGCTCTTCGGTGAACGGCACGCCGAGCGTGGCGGCGGCTTTGCGGCAGGCGTCTTCAGCGGCGTCCCATTTGGCAGGATCGCCGGTGAACTTGCTGCTGTCGGGATCGCGCAAACCAACGCGGACGCGGTAATCGGTCATGCCGAGGGTGTTGAGCACGATTTTGACGAGGCTGAGGCAGCCGAGGACTTCGGCGGCGACTTGTTCCTCGGTGCAGAAGAGATGCGCGTCGTCCTGCGTGAAGCCGCGGACGCGAGTCATGCCGTTCAACTCACCGCTCTGCTCCCAGCGATACACGGTGCCAAACTCGGCGAGGCGTACGGGCAGGTCGCGGTAGCTGCGCGGCTGGCTGTCGTAAATTTTGATGTGATGCGGGCAGTTCATCGGCTTCAGGAGGAAACCGTCGAGCAGCTTGTCATCGGCCATCACACGATCCTCGGTGACGACTTCGGTGCCTGCACGCTCGTTGAGCTGGCTGCGCAGCTTCGCGGAGACAGCGCCGAGGCGCTCCATGACCTCGCAGCAGCCGCAGCCTTCCTTGATGACCTTCGCAAGGTCGTCGTTCTC
>CAXNGR010000596.1:0-3576 GCA_964201265.1 Verrucomicrobiaceae bacterium | reverse complement strand
CGCCACGCGGCAGATACATCAGCACCTGCTCCGGCGGCTTCCCATCCTTTGGCCCACCCGCGCCAAAATGCGCCCCGAGATTCTGATCGAGCTCGATCTGGCAAATCGATGTCGCAGGTGTCCAATCGCCCTCTTGCACGCTCGTCGTGACAAATCGCCCATCCGCCGAGAGCCCCAGCCCGTTCGGGTTGCGGAAGCCGGTGGCGAGGACTTGAAGTGATGCGGGCACACCTGCCCGCAATGAAGCGCTTTCGGCGGGCAAGAGTGCCCGCCCCACTTCAATCCGGCACACCCCCTGATTCCCCGACGCGAAATACCATCGCCCCTCTTTGTCCGCCTCCAGACTCACGATGAAGTCATGCCCGCCCGGCGAGGTCTGCATTTCATTCGTCACGCACTCATAAAAGTCTGCTTCGTCATCGCCATTCAAATCATGCAAGCAGGTGATCTGATCGCGACCGAGCACGAAGAGCTTGTCCTTCACGATCTTCATACCCAGCGGCTGATGCAGTCCGGTGGCAAAGCGCTTCCAGCGCAGTTTATCCAGCTTCTCGTCGATGCCCTTCACCAGCCAGACCTCGCCCGTCATCGTGGCGACAGCAGCGGTGCCATCGCTGAAGAAATCGTGTGCTGTAATGAAGAACAGTGTGCCATACGGATTCTCGAACGGGATTGTGATCCGATCCGTTGCGAACGGCGTCTGCGTGCCGAGTTCACCCTTGGTTTCGATCCATTGGGGCCATTGGGCAGGGCCACCTTCGTTCCAGTTTGTCCCGGAAACATGATGCCTGCCCGCAGACGGACCAACCGGATGAATCTCCCAATAGTCTTTACCGTTCGCTACACACTCAAAGATGACATCCTGCTCGTAGCGAAAGAAGCCTTTATAAGTCAGGCCAGACGAGAATGGCTTAAGTGGCGGATCAGACAGCACTTTTCCATTCATTGGTGCCCCGGCCATAAACCCATGACGCGCATCATTAAGCTTTAAGAAGCCACCAGTCCACGTGACTGGGAAGGTAAGCGTCTCAGGATCAAAGACCGTCGCATTGTCTCCATAACGCACGCACACACCTTTCGGCACCGTCACCCCAGCTCCTTTAAACACCCCGCTGAAGACACTGCCCAGATCACTCGTGGCCCAGCGGCCATCCTTCCACGTCACTTGGTCGTTTTGATTGCCCCAGTGGCCTTGCTGGCCGCCGTCCATGCCGGGGAAGGGCGGGATGAGCGCGGGGAGCGGCTTCTGCTTCATGAAGTGCAGCGCCTGCTTGCCGTAGAAGTCGAAGACGCGCTCGCGATTCACGAACTCCTGCCAGTGCTGGTTGTCGGCTTTGTTGAGCGGTGGAAGGTCGGGGGTGAACTCGGCGGCCTTCGGTGCGGGTGGCGGGAGGAGCGAATCGAGGTCGTCGAAGCTCCACAAGCCGAGTGTGTTATCCATGCGTAGTCGCGGCGAGTTGCCTTTGCGCGGCTTCATCACGCCGCGTGAGAGGCGCACATCGTCGAGAATGCCATCGCAGCCGATGCCGCCCTCGACGAGCCGGCCGAAGGCTAGGCGTAGATCGGACTTTCCAGTCCGATTCGGGGCGGGAACGGACTGGAAAGTCCGTTCTACGGTGGCGACCTGCTTCCCATCCACCCACATCACGACGCCCTTCTCATCGACGCTCGCGAGGAAGTCGTGCCACTTCCCATCGCACACATCCACCTTCGAATCGAAATCGCCGCCGCGTCCGGGCATGTAGAGCGCCAGCGTGCCGCGACCCGCGTGCGTGTAGAGTTCCCAATGCGTGGCCGAGGACTTCATCTCGGACGCGACGAGGATGTTGTAGCCCTTTTTGCCATCCAGCTTGGCGCGGCACTCCACCGTGAAAGGCAGCTTGGAGTATTCTGGATCTCCATCGACCACCCAGCCGCCTTTAAGCGCTTTGCCAAACTCCGCATTGAGCGACTCGACGCTCTCCGGCTTGGAGCTTGAAATTGGCGACTTTGAAACTGGCTTCTGTTTCGACTCATCCCAGGTGCGATACACGGGCTTCTTCGCTGCTGGTGCATCATCGAGCTGCGGCACGAGCCACTTCAAGCCATCGAGGTTGTCGAGCAGGCGGCCTTCGGCGTCCTCGTCCGTGTGATTGAGGATGCCAATCGGCCCGCTGTAGCCGCTGGCGCGGATCTGGCGCAGCACCTTCACATCCTGCGTGCCGACGCCGAGCGGGAGGATTTTGCGGCCTTTGGTATCGCCTGCGATGTCCATGCCGTTGAGGTTGAGACAGAGGAGATGCGGCTTCATGGCCTCAATGGCTTTGGGAAGGCGGTCGAGGTGGCTGTGGCCGTGGTGCAGGTTGTAGATGATGCCGATGTTGTCGGTGGCGTGGTACTTTTTCAGATACTCGCAAACCGCGATCATGTTCTCCGGCTCGCCACCCCAGCCGCCGTGGTTGTAGATGCCAACCTGGCTGCCGATGACCTTCGCTTTGGCCAAAATGGGCAGCAGACCTTCTGCAGCGGATTTGACCTGGGCCTCCTGCGTATCGCCCGTGCCCTTCATCATGATCCAGAGCTGCGGGTGCAGTTTGTATTTCTCAAATAGCCGGAACGCCTCGTCATGCGCCCCCCAGAAGGCAAAGAACTCGATGCCGTGCTTTTGATACGCGAGGATCTCGCGCTCAAACTCGGCCACATGCTCCTGCCGCCAGTCGTAGGCGATTTTTTTGATGCCCATCTTCGCGACCATCTCCGCGCGGGCTTCGGGGCCACGCTTCGCGGCGTCAAAGGGCACGATGCACCAGGCTGCGAGGTTTTGTTTATCGAAGAGGTCAGCGGCTTGGCCCACTGAATACACAGAAAGCACGGAAAGGACCAGGAAGAAGAGGGGGCGTGACATGGAGAGATTGTGTTTGAAGGTTCAGTAAGTTCAGTGTGTTTCGTGGTCGATTTAGTTGGCAAAGCGTTCGATGACGACGCCGTCCTTGGCTCCGAAGTTGATGAGCAGGCCGAGTTTCATGCCAGTGGCTTTGAGGTAGTTGATGATTTGCGAGCGATGCTCGTCGGTGAGAGCTGAGACGGCTTTGAGTTCGAGAATGATCTTGTCGTAGCAAATCACATCTGGGACGAAAGTGTGCCTCAGCTTTCTGCCTTTGTAGGTTAGCGGGATTTGACGCTGGGCGTCATATGGAATCTCTTGGAGGGAGAGTTCCATCTCCAAACACTCCTGATAGATGGGTTCAGTGAAGCCACAGCCTTTCTCCTTATACACTTCAAACAGCGCGTTGCGGATACGATAGGTTTCGTCGGCATAGATGAGCGGTGGTTTCATGATGAAGGTAAGGGTTGCCCACGGAATACACAGAACTCACGGAACTGTTTTCTGAGAATCTAAGTCCGTGCGTTCCGTGTATTCAGTGGGCCATTATGGATTGGTATTGAGTGCAAAGTCATCCGTGCGGAACGGAGACGCGGGCAGACCGGCGGCATTGTAAAGATTGGAGGTCGGGTTATCGGACCACGCATAGCGCACGGCGATGGGCGCGGGTACTTGCTTTGACGAGACGAGCACGGTGTCGCCGTCGATTTTCG
>CAXNGR010000595.1:0-3585 GCA_964201265.1 Verrucomicrobiaceae bacterium | reverse complement strand
CAAGGATGATCTGCGCGACGCGGGAAGCGCTGATCTGCGCAATCGTAAAACCATCGCGACCAGCGATCTGCCCGGCATCGTTGTCGATGACAGCGAGGCGCAAAAGGTCGGCATGTGGAAAAGCTCGACCATTTTCGGCCCGTTCATCGGCAGCGGCTACGTCAGCGATCACAACGACGGGAAAGGGGAGAAGACCATCTCCTTTGCTCCGAAGCTGCCGAAGACCGGTCGCTACGAGGTGCGCGTGGCTTTTAACGCAGGCCCCGGCCGTGCCGAGCGAGTGATGGCGAACATCCTGCATGCAGACGGCGAGGAGTTGAAGGATTTCAAGATGGCCACGGAAAAGCTCAAGGGGCTGCAATTTGCCTCCTTGGGTACCTACCGCTTCGAGGCCAATGGCCAGGGCTTCGTGCTCATCACCAACGCGGGTTCCGAAGGCTATGTGACTGTCGATGCGGTGCAGTTCGTGCCTGTTGGAGCCGTGGAGAACAACACCGTCGCCGCGAAAGAATCACCCAAGGCCGCCAAGATCAAGACGCAGCTCGGTGAACTCGAAAAACAGCTCAAGCTCCTGCATAAAGACCTCCCCGCGCGACCTGAGGCCATGTCGGTGGCTGAAGACGAGGCACCGGAGGACGCGAAGGTCCACATCCGTGGCAGCATTCGCAATCTCGGCGCTCCAGTGCCACGCGGGTTCATTCAGGCCGCCATGCGTCCGAACGCACCCGCGATTCCGGCTGATGCGAGCGGTCGTCTCCAACTCGCGCAGTGGATGACCTCACGCGAGCATCCGCTCACCGCCCGCGTGATGGTCAACCGTGTCTGGCACTGGATCTTCGGCGCGGGGATCGTGCGCACCACAGACAACTTCGGCTCTACAGGCGAGGCTCCGAGCCATCCTGAGTTGCTGGATTATCTGGCGGTGAAGTTCATGGAGGATGGCTGGAATTTGAAGCGACTGGTGAAGGAGATGGTGATGAGCCGCACCTACCGCATGGCAAGTAAAACGAGTTTTCCAACTCGTTCAGGAGACGAGTTGGATAACTCGTCCTACGCCGATCCCGACAACCGTCTCCTCAGCCGCATGAACCGCAAACGCCTCGATGCGGAGTGCCTGCGTGATGCCATGCTTGTGGCCGCTGGCACGCTGGAGCGCTCGTTTGCCGGTCCGGGCGTGAGCGAGGTGAAGGCCATCGACGCCAATGACCAGAAGATTCAGAACATCGAGAATGGCTACCAGTTCCTCGACACACGACGCAGCGTGTACACCGCCGCCTTCCGCAACGTTCGCCATCCGTTGTTTGAGGTCTTCGACTTCGCCGACATCAACCAGCCCATCGCTCAGCGCACCACCAGCACGGTGGCCACGCAGGCCTTGTTTCTGATGAACTCGCCCAAAGTCATCGAGCAAGCCCGCTCCGCCGCTGAAGTCGTGCTCAAATCCATTGCGGACACCGACGCCCGCATTGGGAATGCCTTCCAAAGCTCGCTTCAGCGCCCGCCCACGGAGAAAGAGAAGGCGCAGGTTCGCGACTTCCTTGAATCCTCCACCTCAGGCAACGCCACGCCGGAAGAGTTGCGTGATCTCTGGGCCAGATTCATCCAAACACTCTGGGCCACGCCTGAGTTCCGCTTTTTGGACTGAGTTTACCAACCTTTCCAAAACCCACTCATGAATCTCCGTCTTCTCTCTCTCCTGGGCTGTTTCATTGTCAGCAGTCTCGCCGCGCAGGACACGCCATTGCCTGCAAAGGATCAATTCCATCTCTTCTTGCTCGTCGGTCAGTCCAACATGGCAGGACGTGGTGTGGTGGAGGAGCAGGACAAGACGCCGCATCCGCGTGTGCTGATGCTGAGCAAGGAGGGCAAGTGGGTGCCTGCGGTTGATCCGATGCACTTCGACAAACCCGCCGCTGGTGTGGGCCTCGGCAAGACCTTCGGTCAAATCATAGCTGAGGCGAAGCCGGGCGTGACGATTGGATTGATTCCGTGCGCTGTTGGCGGGTCGCCCATCGACACCTGGAAGCCTGGCGTGTTTTATCCGGCCACCAAATGCTATCCGTGGGATGACATGGTGAAGCGCCTGGGCATCGCGCTGCCTGCGGGCACGCTCAAAGGCATCTTGTGGCATCAAGGAGAGAGTGATTCGCTCCCGATGCTTGCCCCTGCTTACGAAGCGAAGTTGCATGATCTCGTCGTGAGACTGCGGCAGGAGGTGAAAGCACCGGAGATCCCGTTCATCGCCGGTCAGATGGGGAAATTTGCCGACATGCCGTGGACGCCGGAAAAAGTGATCGTGGACCAAGTGCATCTGGATCTCGCCAAGAAAGTGCCGCACTCGGCTTTCGTGAGCGCCGAGGGCTTGCAGCACAAAGGCGACAAGATTCACTTCGATTCGCCCTCATTTCGAGAACTGGGCAAGCGCTACGCCGAGGCTTTTCTCAAGATGAGCGGGAAGTAATGGGGCCATTCCTGGCCCCATTCTGGTTCATCCGTGAAGTGGGTGCGGTGAAAGATGAAAGCATCGGCCTGAAGGGCCGAAGGATTCCAGCCCAGGGCGAAAGCCCTGGGGAAACGTGCGGCCATCCAGTTCAAGGTCATGGCGCTCTGAAAGAGCGCGGGAGAGCTGCCGCAGCCGTTCCCGCGCTCTTTCAGAGCGCGACCTGTGGTCCATGCGTTCCATGGTTCCGCCGACCCAGGGCGGCAGTCGCCAATGCTCCTTGGCCCTGGGCTGAGTCCCGCGCACCGTTGGCGCGGTCGGTCGTCTATGCTTTAGCCAGCGTACCCGCACGAACATCCCGTGATGCGCCTCCCATTCTGATCGGGGCAGGAATGCCCCGATTACGTCCGTATGGTTTCACATGCCTCGCTTGATCATTCTCTCCGTCATCGCCGCGCTCACTGCGACCTCCCTTCACGCTGAATTCAAGGCCGGAGCCGCCGTCATCGACATCACACCTCCGAAGCTCCCTGTGCTGGTCAATGGCGGCATGCTCAGCCGTTATGTGGACAAGATCAACACACGGGTGAATGCCCGCGCCATCGTGGCGACGGATGGGAAGACTCAAATTGCCATCGTGGTGGCGGACAGTTGCATGATGAGCCGTGACGTGCTGGATGACGCGAAGAAAATGGCCGCAGCGAAGACCGGCATCCCGGCGGATCGCATGCTCATCTCGGCCACGCATGCGCATTCGGCCCCCGCGTCGATGGGCTGTCTCGGCACCGATGCTGATCCGGCCTATGTGCCGTTTTTGAAGGAGAAACTGGTCGAAGCGATTGCGGCGGCCCAGGCGGAGCTGAAGCCTGCACGCATCGGCTTTGCCAAAGCAGACGCAGCGGAGTTCACTGCGCTGCGGCAGTGGATTCGGCGGCCAGACAAGCTGGCGGAAGATCCCTTCGGCAATCTGAGTGTGCGAGCCAACATGCATGCCGGGGCGAAATGGGATGATGCGGTGGGCGAATCCGGCCCGGAAGACCCGGATTTGTCGCTGATCTCGATTCAAACCAAGGACGGGAAGCCGCTGGCCGTGCTGGCGAATTTTTCGATGCACTACTTCGGCGACAAGGACATCAGCGCCGACT
>CAXNGR010000594.1:0-3607 GCA_964201265.1 Verrucomicrobiaceae bacterium | reverse complement strand
AATCACGGCCTCCCCTCGAAAAGGGGGCGCGAAACTAGCGGGAGCCGCCCATTTGTCAACGAGGCGATCAATTCGCGCAAACTTCGGCCTTTTCACCGTTACATTCCGCCCATGAAGCCCCTGCCCATTCTTCTCATCACTCTCATTCTCCCCATTCTCTCCCTCGCTGATACGCCCGCTGCCCTTTCGTTGTGGGAAAAAGGCGCTCCAGGTTCCGAATCCCGCGCCACTGAACCAGAAAAAAACGATGGCAGCAACGTGTGCAACGTCCACAACCCCACGATCACGCCCTTCGTCCCGGCAGCGGACAAAAGCACCGGCACCGCCGTCATCATCTGCCCCGGCGGCGGTCATTCCAAGCTCTGCCTCGGCCATGAAGGCTACGCCCTCGCCGAATGGTTCCGCGACCGTGGCATCGCTGCCTTCGTGCTGAAATACCGCCTCGCTCGCGAAAAAGGCAGCACCTACACCATTCAAGATCACGCCATGGCCGATGCCCGCCGCGCCATCCGCCTCATCCGCAGCCGCGCCGCTGAATGGAACATCCAAACCGACCGACTCGGTATCCTCGGCTTCTCCGCCGGGGGCGAACTCGCCGCCTTCGCCGCCATGAAGAACGATTCTGGTCAGAAAGACGCCGCCGACCCCATCGAGCGCCAGAGTTCCCGCCCCGATTTCCAAGCCCTCATCTACCCCGGCACCTCCGCCCTCTTCAGTGCCGAAAAAGGCATGCCCCCACTCTTCATCGCCGCTGGCTACGGTGATCGCCCCGACATCGCCGAAGGCATGGCCACGCTTTATCTCAAATACAAGGCAGCTGGTGTGAAAGCCGAGCTCCACATCTACGCCAATGCCGGCCACGGTTTCGGCTACCGCCCCGACGCCAAACCCAGCGCCGCCGCGAAATGGCCCGAACGTTTCACCGAATGGCTCACGGACAGCGGGTTGCTGAAAGAGTGAGATGCTAGCGAGCCGTCCCGTTCACCAGCAGGCTTTTATCAATGCGATAGGAACTGGCGCGCAGCTGCATTGCCGTCGCCAGCTCGTCCTGTGGCTGTGGGGGTTGAGGGGCTTGCAGATGGATGAGCGGAAACGAAGAAAAGTCGGGCCGCACAAACGGCGTCTGGCTTTCCACACTCACCACCCCCTTCAGCTCCTTTGGTGCCGCCGTCTTCGGTGTCGGCGGTGTGGCCTCATCCGGCGCTATCAAGATGAGCGGCTTCCGTTTCGAGATGCTCACATGCACCCTCCCGCCATCCTGGCCGTGGACGGTGATCTGGCAGTCATTCAGGGCTGAATAGGTGAGATGGAAGGTCTTCGGCGGGTCCGGCCAGTTCAAAAACTCTGCCTCATGGCCTGCCTTCACGCGCAAGGATTCCAACAGCCACTGACGCACTGCCGCGCGAGGTGCGGAAAATCGAAACTGGAAGAAGCCAGAGGAATGCTGCTTGTCCCGCTCGGATAAAACCGGCGCCACAGCTTCCGCAGGCAAATCGGCCAGCAGGCCTTTGCCCTTCAAGAATTTCCAATTGTCCGCATCCGTCGCGCGCATGCGGATCGCGGCATCGCTCTGCATGCGAATCTCAGCCTTGCTGGCAGGTTTGGCTGCGGCCTCGGTTTGCTTGCCAGCGTCTTTTGCGCTCGAATTTGCAGGCTGGTAGATGCCGCGTGCCTGAAACTGGACACGCTTGCCGTCCTTCATGGTTTGGGGCACGGGAAACTCCCACTCAATCTCAAACTGGCCTCCGATTTTCACCAGATTTGACCGGAATTCGAGTGCCTGAATCATGCCGGAGGCCGTCCCATGCAATGTCACCTCGCCGTGGTCGATTTTGAGTTCAGCCAGCACAAAACCAGCCTTCGCATCGGGTTTGGCTCGCTTGATCGCACTGCTGATGGCCTCAGCCTTCGCGTCAAAAGCGGACCGCTGCGCTTCTTCCTTCTCCCAGGCATCCCACACCGGCTTCACCTCGCCGGAACCATCCGCTGGCAGTGCCAGCACCTCTTCTACGATGCGCTTGGCGATCGGACCGCAATCGCCACCGCCGCTCTTGGCCCCATTTTTAATGATGGCGAAGGCGAGCTTTGGGTTCTCAAACGGCGCGAAGCCGATGAACCAGCCATGATTGTCATCCTGCTTTGCTCCATTCGCGTCCCACCGCCAGTTCTGCGCGGTGCCGGTTTTGCCCGCGATGATGACTTTTTCACTCCTCGCGGCCTTGCCGGCGAAGTCGCCATTCACCACGAGGCGCATGCCTTCGCGCAGTTGCCCGACAGCGGCGGCAGTCAGCGTCCCTTCGATCAAATCAGCCCGCCATGGGCTTTCACCGTTTTGTTTGATGATGCCAGGCTGCGGCACCTTGCCGCCATTGCCCACGGTGGCCGCCAGCACCGCCATTTGCAGCGGCGTGGCCAGCACCATACCCTGGCCGATGGAAGAGTTAGCCGTGTAACCAGCAGACCATATCTCCGTGGGCCGATGCTGCTTCAGCCAAGAAGGGCTGGGCAGGATGCCAGCGTCCTCGTCATCCGTGATTCCATGGACGCTGCCGAAGCCGATTTTGCGACCCATGCTCTCGATTTGCTCGATGCCCGCCGCATTGCCAAACTGATACCAGAAACAACTGCAGCTCGCCGCTAGCGCCTCGGCCATGCCAAGCTCGCCATGGCGTTCTCCGCCCTGTCGGCTGATCCAGCACTGCATGAGTTGGGAACCATACGTTACCGATCCCTCACAATTGAACTTTTGCCCGCTGATGCCGGCGGCACCGCCTGCCAGTCCGGTGAGCAGCTTGTAAGTTGAACCCGGTGTGAAGCCTTTCACACAACGATTGAGCAGAGGGTTATCTCGATTGCCCAGGTATCTATCCCAATTCTCCTGCGTGATCGATGGGACAAAGATGTTGGGATCATAACTCGGCAGTGAAACCGCTGCCAGAACCTCGCCCGTGCGCGGATCGAGCACCACAGCGGCTCCACGTGTCACTCCCGCCTCGGTCATGGCCCGGTGCGCGAGGGATTGAATGCGCATGTCGAAGGCCAAGGTCACTTCCTTGCCTACTGCCAGCGCGGCATCCTGCTGCTTTTCGATGCCTGCGTGGCCTATCGGTGTTGGATCTTTGGGGTCCGTCTTGCGGGTGTAGCCGAGCATGTGCGCGGCGAGTGTCTTCAGCGGGTAATGTCGCGTTTTCTCCGGCGTGCTCTCCGCCAGCACCACGCCGTTGCGATCCAGAATGCGGCCGCGCAGCTTCGCGCCTTCGATGGCGTGCAGCATCGCCACTGGCAGGGTGGTGAGGAGGGCGAAGCTTGCTAGGCCGAGCAGCCAGCGCAGCGTGAGTCCTTCGCGACGACGCTTGGGATCGAGGATGGCCTTCACGCGTGCCTCCACCGGCGCGCAGCGTGTGATCGTCAGCGCACACTGCGCCAGACCGGGGGCGATGCGGGTGTGGCGGCTCAGATCGAGCAAATGCTGCGCGTAATCGCTCGCACGCACGCCATGGCGCAGCACCGCGTCATCGCAGGCGCGTTCCTGATCGGCGCGGAGCTGGCGGATCGTCAGCCAAGCCAGCGGATTGAACCAATGCAGCGCCTTCACCCATTGTGCGGT
>CAXNGR010000593.1:0-3634 GCA_964201265.1 Verrucomicrobiaceae bacterium | reverse complement strand
GTCTTCTGCTTGAAGGCACGCAACAGACACGAAGAGAGCGGTGCAGAGGAAGGGCTTGTAGCGAGGCATGGCACTCAAACGCGGCAGCTCGTCCAAACATGTCTGCCCGGAGCAATTTATGCCTTCAACACACTTTTCCGCCAGTCGTTCACCCCTTCGCGGAACAACTCTTGCTTGAGTTTCGTGCCAAGACCGCTGCCGGTGGGCAATTGAGCTTTGCCGTTCGTGATGACCGGCAGCGTATCGACCAGTTTGTCATAGAACGAGCGAATGTGCGCACGCACCGTCTCTTGGAAGACGACATTGGCGGATGAAGCGGCGAGGTGCAGGCCGCTGAACAAGGTCAGCGGGCCGGTGCAGTCGTGAATCGTCGCGGGCACGTTGAAAGATTGCGCCATGTCGATAACGCGCCGTGTTTCGCTGATGCCGCCGTTCCACGTCGGATCGACCATGCAGTAGTCGCAGGCCTGCGCTTGTAGCACGCTCAGGTATTCTTTGCGACCGAGCAGCATCTCGCTCGCGGCGATGGGCAGTCCGCTGCGACGGCGGAAATCGGCCAGCGTGGCGGCGTTATCAACACGCAAGACATCTTCAAGCCACAGCGGTTTAATCTCGCGTAGCGCCTCCGCGATGCGCAGGGCGGCGGGCAACTGGAAGAAGGCATGACCTTCGATGGCGATGTCCATTTTCATGCCCACACGTTCGCGAATCTTGCGCAGCGGCTGCATCGCCTCCTCGACATCGGTCCACGAGATGTGCAGGCCACCATTCCGATGCGCGGCACGATCAAACGGCCACAGCTTCATCGCCGTGATGCCTTCGGCGAGCAATTCCTCCGCGAGATCGCCAGCGGCGTAATGCGAGGCCCAGTTGTCTTGAAGCGGGCCTTTGGAACCGATGTCACCATAGCCAGGCCAGCCCGGATGACGTGGTGCATCACTCGTTCCAGCTACCGCACCATAGCTCGGTCCGCCGCTGGTGTTATAGACCGGGATCGCATCACGCACCGGCCCGCCTAGCAGTCGATACACCGGCTGATTGCATGCCTGTCCGACAACGTCCCACAGCGCGAGATCAATGGCCGAAAGCGCCCGCATCTCCGCGCCAGGATGCCCAAACGGCGTGCAGCGTTCATACAGGAAGCGCCAATGTGCTTCGATGGCCAGCGCATCGGCTCCGAGCAGGCGTTCTGCCATCCAATCGTGAATCAACGCCGCGATGGCATGCGGCGTGTAATACGTCTCGCCACAGCCGATGAAGCCATCCTCCGTGTGAATGCGGACCAGCAGCAGATTTGGCATGATGCCGGACGGAATGGCGGTTTCGATGGCGGTGATGCGGGACATGGCGTGGATCAATGGGAAAAGATTTGATGGAACATGGCGAACGAGATCGCTCCGTAAAACAAGGCGGTCAAAACGAGAGCGATCTTGCGCCATAGCGGCGGACGCAGCTCACGCGGCAGCAGTGTGGTGTTCAGGCGCAGGATTTGCAGCGCGGAGAAAGCTGTGATCGGCGCGGCGGTGGCTCCAAGAATGGTGAGCAGCAGCTTGGCATCGCCCAGAAAAGCCCCAAAGCACGCGATGACCGTGAAACCGAGCAGCAGCAGGCCGTAAAACCGGCCGACGGGCATTTTTTTCGGCACGGCACCACCTGCCCAGGCCATGTCGGCCACGACTCGGGCGAGCACATCGACATTGGTCAGCGTGGTCGAGAACAGAATCCAGAAACCGTTCATCAACGCCAGGAACCAAAAGCCTTCCCACAGCTTACGCATCTCCGCCGCTTGAAACACGCCCGCCGCGACACCTGAGACTTGCATGCCTGGCTGAAACAGCGACGAGGCCAGATTCACCATCAAAAACATGCCCACGATGCAGCCAAGCATCCACAGGCCGGACTGGTCGATGATCGCGTAACGCCACCAGTCGCGCCAGCGCTTCAAGTTTTCCGCGTTGATCGGAAACACGCTGCCCACCGGTGCCAGCGTCTGCTCCGTGCTCCACACACCGCCCATATTGCCTGTCTTTGATCCCATGCCGAAACCCTTGTCGCGGAACCAGTTTGCGATGGCGAGATTACCGATGCCACCGCTGCCTGCGAGGGCCGCGAAGACGGCCAGCATCACGAAATCGACATTCTCAGGAATCGAGCCGAACGAGAAGAAGCCCGCTGACGTACTGATCCAGTCCTTCAATGGCACAAAGGTGAAATTCACCCACAGCAGAAAGCTGAAGATGAAAAGGATCATCAGCCACGACAGTCGCTCCAGCAGGCGCTCGACCTTTTTCCCGGAGGCGAGCACCGCCGCCGAGATCAATACGAGCGCCACCGTGATCCACGTCACCATCGACGCATCACCATCCGTCGGCGCACGGCCTTGCAGCATGGCAAACGCCACTCCTGCGCATCCCGCTGCCGCCGCAGGCATGCCGAGCTGTGCAAAACCCGCGAGCGCGTAAAACCCGCCCCACACCTTCGATCCCGGTCGCATCCGCATGAAACCCGTGAGCACCGGCTCGCCTGTGTATAGCGTGTAGCGCACCGCTTCGAGGTTCAGCAGTGATTGCAAAACAAATGCGAGCGTCGCGATCCACAGCACACTGCGCCCATGCTGCACCACAAATAGCGGCCCCGCGATCCATTCACCCATGCCAATCGCTCCCACGAGCAGAATGGCTCCCGGTCCGATGGTGCGTAGCGCGTTGCGCAGGCTAAAGGGCAGGGGAGCGGGCAGTTCATCCACCTTCCAAGGAGGAAGACAGCCGGGTTTCAGGTTGCTGGTTTCAGGTTTCATGATTGAACAGCCTGGATGAGCCCACGCATGTAGCCATAGGCGAAAAGTCGGCCCATCATCGTGTAGCCGGGTTCGCCATCCTCCTCGCCATTGAGCTGCGGTACATGATCGGGCCGCATGGGGCCGGTGAAGCCGATGTCGTGATAAGCTTGCATGGCAGCGACCATGTCGGTCGGTCCATTGTCGTGAAATGTCTCTGCGAAAGCCGCGGCATTGCCGCGCACATCGCGAAAGTGAACGTAGCGGATGTGGGAACCGAAACGACGGATGGTGGCGGGAATATCGACCCCCATGGCCGCGAAAGTGCCCTGGCAGAAGCAAATCGCGTTGTGCCTGCTGGGAGCGATGCGCATGAGACGCTCGAAGTTTTCCACGCTGTTCATGATGCGCACCTTGCCGGCGAATTCGGCCAGCGGCGGGTCATCGGGATGCATGACCATCGTCACGCCGTATTCTTCAGCCACGGGCAGCAATTCAGTCAGCATGCACTCCAGATTCGTCCACAAGGCCTCTGCTGTGATCGTCTCGTTGCCGATCTGATTCGCCGTGGCGCTCAGCGACATCGCTTTTTTGGCTTCTTTGAGGTCAAAAGCCGTCACCAGCGCTCCGCCGCGTTCTTTAGCATCGAGTTTGGTGCGTACCCAGTCCGTGCCGGCCATGAAATTGTAGCAGAGCAGCGGGATTTCAGCCTCGTGCATGTGCTGGAGCAGTCGTTTCATCGCCGCCATGTCCGTGCCATCGTCTTTCCCGAGCTTGAGCTTTTCGATCGGCAGGTAGCCTTCAACGATGCCGAGTTTCAGACCGTGGCGCTCGATTTGTGCCTTGGTTTGTCGCAAG
>CAXNGR010000592.1:0-3635 GCA_964201265.1 Verrucomicrobiaceae bacterium | reverse complement strand
AGGCGGCTCACGGTGCCGGTCGGATCGGCGGCCAGAGTGTACTTCACGTTCTTCATGAGGCCTTCCGTGTTGCGCCAGACCATGTGGGCAAACTTCGTGTCCGTGGAGACGGCGATGACGTGTGCGCCAAGGGCGGCGAGCTTGTCCTGCTGATCGGCGAGGTCGGCCAATTCAGTCGGGCAGACGAAGGTGAAGTCAGCGGGATAAAAAACGAGGATGGTCCATTTGCCGGACTTTTTGATGTCGGCGAGCGAGACCTTGCCGAAGTCGCCCTTGGTAGGCTCGTAGGTTTCCATGCTGAAGTCGGGGACGTTGCCGCCGACGGAGACGGTGAGATTGGCTGATTCCATGGGTGTGCGTTTTTTTTGAGGTGAAAAGGCGCTTCAAGAACGCCAGGGGCGCGACTTTTGACGCCCGGAAGTTCTTTGGTCAAATTCTAACGCTTCGGCAGGCCGAAATGACGACTTCAGAAACGTTTGCGCGGTCCTTTGGCTCCTTTGGAGGCAGGACGGCGGCCTGGAGGGCCGGAACGACCGCGAGGTTTGTCGCTTCTTGGTGAGTCCTCGGAGCGGCGGGGCTTGAAGCCATCGCGCTTAGGTTTAAACCCGGTTTTGGGCTTGCGGCTGACTGTGGGAGACGGGCGCTCGGCTTGGTCTTCCTTCTCAGCAGCGGGTTTGCGGGCCAGGGCGGGTTTGGCCGGGGCCTCTTTGAAGAAACGCTCGACCTCGGTGGCCGTCAGCTCTTTCCAGCCGCCTTTGGGCAGGCCTTTGAGCTGGAGCCAGCCGATGCGGGTGCGGGTGAGGCGCTCAACTTCGTAACCGAGGTAGTAGAGCATCATGCGAATCTGACGCTTGAGGCCCATTTTGAGAACGATGTGCGCCCGGTAGGCGGTGTCCATCCAGGCGCGCTCGGCTCGGGCGAAGCCTTCCTCGGTCATCATGCCTTTGACGAGCTTCGCCATGACCTCGGTGGTCAGCGGTTGATCGACGACGACCTCGTATTCTTTTTCCGCGCCCTGGCTGGGGTGAATGAGCCGGTGGGAGAGATCGCCACGGTTCGTGAGCAGGAGCAGCCCTTCGCTTTCTTTGTCGAGACGACCGACGTGGTGAAGGTTCTGGAATTTCCCAGGCAGCAGATCGTAGATCGTCATGCGCTCATGGGTGTCGCCTCGGGAGCAGAGGTAGCCCTTCGGTTTGTTCAGGGCGATGACCAGTGGGGTCTCAGTGCGAACGGGAGAACCGTCCACGACCACCTTGTCTTCTGGCTGCACCTGGGTGGCCAGCTCCTTGATGATGTGTCCATTGATGGAAACACGTCCGCCGAGGATGATTTCCTCCGCGCCGCGCCGTGAAGCCACGCCGCACTGGCTGAGATAACGATTGAGGCGCACAGGGAAGCCTTATTCGGGCTTGGTCTTTGGCAGGTTCGTCGGCAGACGGCCCTCTTTCCAAAGTCCACGGGATTTCAGGAGCTTGATGCGCTCACCGCGCTTCAGGACACTGCGCTTGGTGCCGACGGAGCCGGCGGTCTTGAGGCTGCTATGCTGGGACATGATGGATATCTGGGCTGGGGGTGGTCTGAAAAAGGGCGCGGAGAATAGCCGCCCGCTTCCGGGGTGCAAGGGGTTTGTGCGGGGGGCGGCCCGGTCTGAGCAGCAGCTAAGCCCCCTGGCCCATCGCCTTCAGCTTCGCCTCGCTCTCGCTCCAGGCAACCTCGTGCGGCATGCGCTTCGATAACGCTGCCAGCGCGGCGGTGACGCCTGCTGCCTCGCCCATCGCCACGGCATTGCCCGTGACGCGGTAACTGGAGTGGGCGATGAAATCACCGCTGATGCAGCGGCCCGCCATCATGAGGCCGTCCACGTCCTTGGCGATCAGGGCGCGAAGCGGGATGTCGTAGGGCTTCATGTCGATGGGCTTCGGCATGATGGCGTGCTTTTTGTTGTGGTCGGAGCTGAGGGCATGCACGTCGATGCCGAAGGTCACGCGCACAACGGCGTCGTCATGCCGGGCACCTTTCGCCAGATCGTCCTGCAAAACGGTGTAGCGCCCCTTGATGCGACGGCCATCGCGCACGCCGATTTGCTCGGCGGTGGCGACGATCTGGATGCCTTCCCACGGTCCGCCGAGCGCACGCAGGCCGTTGACCATCTTGTTCATCTCGGCACGCGCACGAACGGTGGCGGCGGTGACTTCGGCGGCGTCCCAAGGTTTGATGCCGTATTCGTGATTCATCATGGCGAAGATCAGATTCCCGCTGACATGCCACATGGTGGGCCCGGCATAAGACGGGAAGTGGCCGGTGCTCACGAGCACGTCTTTGATGCGCTTTTTCTTCTCACCATCGGTGTTCTCTCCGGGCTTCGGCTGGCCAAAACGCACGAACTCCCGCAGCGCCTCGACATCCTTCACCACGAGCAGCGCATTGAGCGACATCGGCTGGCAGGGGCAGTCCTCCGCCATCCCAATTTCAAATGCGCAGCCTGCTTGCACGCCGAGGTCGCCATCGCCTGTCGTGTCGATGAAAACCGGCGCACGCCATGCCTGACGACCCGATTTGGACTCGGTGACGATGGCGGTGAGCTTGTTGCCTTCCTTAAAAGCGGCGGAGACTTTGGTGTGATACTGAAACTTCACGCCCGCCTCCACGCACAACTCCTCCAGTAGCAGCTTCAGCGCCTCGGGATCGTAGCAGAAGCGGCTCGTGCTGGTCGAGTTCGCGCGAGCACCGCGTTCGTCGAGTTTATCTCGCAGTTCCTTGGCGAAGCCGGGCTTGTTGAAGTCGAGAAAATACCCCAGCAGCCCCGCCGTCCAGATGCCACCGAGACAGCCGCGCCATTCAAAGAGACGAACCCTGGCTCCTGCTCGTGCTGCCGTGATCGCCGCCGTCACACCCGCAGGTCCGGCACCGCAGACGATGACATCCGCGTCGTTCATCAGCGGGATGTCATGCGCAGGCTCGTTGAATTGGCCTTCTTTGGCAGAAGCCCCAGCCGCGATGGCTGAAGTCTGGCTGACAGCACCACCAGCGAGTGCGGCGGAGATGAAATGACGGCGGGAAAAAGGGGCGGGGTTCATGATTCAGGCATCACGTCAGAGATGGGCCAAGCTATCAAGCCTTCTTCGGCTGCTTTTTCACCGCAGCCGTTGCGTGAACCACTGCGCAAACAAATGCGCGTCCCAGATCATCGTCGGCCAGCCGTGTTTCTGGCCGGGGCGAATGGTCAGTGCCACCTCGCGGCCGAGTTCGGCGGCACGTTGTTTGAAACGGGTGGATTGCTCCAGCGGCACCAGCGTGTCCGCATCTCCATGGGCGATGAAAATCGGTGGGAGCGATTTCGAGACGTGGAAAATCGGCGAGACATCGCGCCCGATGATCTTCCATTCATTCAAATCAGCCGCCTTCGGGCCAAACGAATTCCGAAAGCTCTTCGGCGGCCCGCCGTCGCCAAGATTTTCCGTCGAGGGGCCGAGATTCAGCAGATCAGTCACCGGATAAAACACCGTCGCAGCCTGCACGGCACTGCTTTCACGGTCCACCGGATCAGCGGCATTCGGATCGCCCGGACCGCCACGCGTCGCGAGCATCAGGCTCAAATGTCCGCCTGAACTGCCACCGAAGACGCCGAGGCGATT
>CAXNGR010000591.1:0-3638 GCA_964201265.1 Verrucomicrobiaceae bacterium | reverse complement strand
TCCGTTCGCTCAACCACTGCTTGATCATGCTTTGGTAGTTCAGGTAACGGCGGCGGGCCACGCGCTTGATGCGGCTGAGCATGCGCGGGTCAAAGCGCAGTGTGATCGTGGTGGACTCACGCACATCAGCGCGATGAATCGAAGACTGCATCAGCCGTGGTTCGAGTTGATGCGCCGCCCAAAACTTTCCCTCCACCTCCTCGGAATCAAAGGGTGGCACGTCCTTCCAAGCGCGGATCGGTTTCAAGTCGGGTGATGCGGTGTCCATGGTCGTGGTGTGTGAACTCAAATGTCCTCCGCCTTCTTACGCTCGAAGAAATCATGCTCACCCGGCGTCATCAGCCGCGCAAAGACCACACGGTAGCGCTTCCCGTCCGTCCAAAACACACTGAACACCGGTTTTCCCTGGAGCGACTTGCCCAGGTTGTAGTAGCGGGCCTCGGCGTCATCGTGCTGGCCGTCGGGCAGCAGTTTGATCGAGAACGGATCCTCAAACGACTCCTCGATGTCCTTCGGCGGAAGTTGAGAGAGGTCAAACGCAGCGCCGATCCAGTCGAAGTCCATGAGGTAGGTTGGGAGGAGGTTTATTTCCGGTATTCGATCAGTTCTATCTCATACCCCTCTGGGGCGTCAATGAATGCAAACACGCCGCTCGAGCTCGGTGTCGGTCCGTCGGACAGAGGATAGCCAAGGGACTCGGCATGTTTCGCAAATTCCTCAATGCTCTCCACCTCAAAGGCCAGATGCGTCAGGTCGCTGCAAAACGTCACCGGCCCGCTGGCGGGATAGCTGCAGATTTCGATGAGTTCGTCGCTGTTCGGTGTCTGCAAAAACACCAGTTCTGAGCCACGCGGCGACTTGTGGCGGCGGATTTCCTTCAGGCCGAGCACCTGCGTGTAAAAATGGATTGTCTTTTCGAGATCATTCACCCGGTAGCGGGTGTGGAGGAGTTTTTTGACCATGCAGTCTTATGTCACAGGCTGCTGAGGGTGGCAATCCCGGAAGCACCATCGGTCCAGGGCGGGCATTCGCATGAGTGGAGCGTGCGGCCCTTCGCACTGTAGTCCCGCCTTCAGGCGGTTCTGAGCCGCCTGAAGGCGGGAGCACAAACGACCGAGCCGGAGGCCTGAAACTTCCCTTTGCCATCCGGGAGGAGTGAGGCTAAGCCTTGCGCCGCTCATGGGAAACCCAACCAACAGCTTTCAGATCATCCGAATTATCAGCGGACTCCTCTGCGCGTGACGCGGCCGGGGCAGTCCGTTTGATGTTTTGATCTGGCAAGCGTGCCCACTGGACAACCAACACGCCCCACGCGTCCGCTCTCCCCCTTCTGGCTTGTCCTGTTTCCATCTGATTCTATTTTACCATGACCCCAGTGACCATCTATGACACCACCCTGCGTGACGGAACGCAAGGCACCGGCATCTCCTTCAGCACGCTCGACAAAATCCGCGTGGCTGAAAAGCTCGACGACTTCGGCGTCCACTACATTGAGGGCGGCTGGCCCGGCTCCAACCCCAAGGACGCGGCCTTTTTTGAAGAGGCCGCCAAACGCACCTGGAAAACCGCGAAGATCACCGCATTCGGCATGACCCGCCGTGGCAAAATGAAGGTCGAGGACGATCCGCAGGTCAAAATGCTACTCGATGCGAAGACGCCCGCCGTCACAGTTGTCGGCAAGACTTGGGCGCTGCACGTCACCGAGGTGTTCCAAGTCTCGCTGGAAGAAAATCTGGCGATGATCGCCGACACCGTGGCCTATCTGAAAAAACACGGCCGCGAGGTGCTCTACGATGCCGAGCATTTCTTCGACAGCTTCAAGGAAGACCCTGAGTACTCGCTCAAAACGGTCAAAGCCGCGCAGGATGCCGGTGCGGATCTGATCGTGCTGTGTGAGACGAACGGCGGCGCGTTGCCGGAGTTCGTTGAAGAGACGACACGCAAGGTCATCGCCCATCTCGGTCGTCCAGTCGGCATTCACACGCACAATGACGGTGGAGTCGGCGTCGCCAACGCCCTGGCCGCCGTGCGCGCCGGAGCCAATCAGGTGCAAGGCACGATCAACGGCTACGGAGAGCGCGTGGGGAACTGTAACCTCACGACGATCATGCCCGCGCTTCAGATCAAGATGGGCATCCCCCTTGGTCTCGATCTCACACGCTTGCGCGAGCTGGCGCACTTCGTGAATGAGCTCGCCAACGTGCCGCACGACATCCGTGCGCCGTATGTCGGCCTCGCCGCGTTCACGCACAAAGGCGGCCTGCATGTGCATGCAGTGCAGAAACTCGCCCGCACCTACGAGCACGTCGATCCCGCGCTCGTCGGCAATCAGCGCATCATCAGCATCTCGGATATGTCCGGCCAGTCGAACGTGCTGGTGAAAGCCGAAGGCATGGGCTTCAAGTTTGCCAAAGGAGCGCCGGAGGTGCAGTCCATCCTTTCCGAGGTGAAACGCCTCGAAAGTGAGGGCTGCGAGTTCGAGGCCGCCGAGGCTTCATTCGAAATGCTCATCCGCAAGCAGATCGGCCAGCACAAACCGTTCTTCAATCTCATCGAATACCACTCCACTCACCGTTTTCACGGCGGCGAGCACGGCTTTGAGACCTGCGAGGCCACGGTGAAGATCGAAGTCAATGGCGAGCGTGTTTACACCGCCGACGAAGGCGACGGACCGGTGAATGCACTCGACAACGCGCTGCGCAAAGCCCTCCTGCCCTTCTTCCCGGCCCTTAAAAACATGCGCCTAGCCGATTACAAGGTACGCATCATCGACGGCGGCAGCGGCACTGCCGCCAAAACGCGCGTGCTCATCACCAGCACCGATGGCAACGCCACCTGGAGCACCGTCGGTGTCAGCTTTAACATCATCGATGCGAGCTGGCGGGCGCTGGTGGATGGCATCGAGTATTTCCTCTCTCGCAAGGCGGCTTAAACATCGTCTCAACAGGCGGAAGCCGGCACGGATAGAGATGTCCGTGCTACTTCAAACTCTTCAACCATGCCACGAGGTCGAGAAGCTCGGCCTCCGGCATGGTCTGATCGAGTCCCATGGGCATAAGGCTGGTGGTCAGTGTCGTGTCACCCGTGATTGTCTGATGGGCGATGTTTTTCTCCTGGCCGGCGATGTCGAGGACGAGCAGGCCTTCGGCGGTGTGAGATTTGATGACGCCGAGAGTTTGCTGGCCATCGCTGGTTTCAATGATGTGGGCCTCGTAATCGCGGGCGAGAGTGTTCGACGGGAAGAAGATACTTTCGAGCAGGTCACGTTCGGTGCGGATGGCGCCGATCTTCGTGAGATCGGGGCCGATGGCGCGACCGGTGTCGCCGATTTTGTGGCAAGCGATGCAGGTGCCTTTGCCGGCTTTGAAGTGTTTTTCGCCGTTCGCGGCGTTGCCGCTGGCGGCGACTTTGTCGGCGAGGGGGCCGAGTTGGCGTTTCTTGGCCTCGGTGGCGGCCACGGCGGTGTTGTAGGCAGGCAGGAGGATCGTCTCAAAAATCTCCGGCGGCAGATCGGCGAGCGCCGTGCGGTACAAGCTCTCCTGCTGGCTGGCGATGGCTGGATTCTTGGCGATCTCACGAGCGAGTGCTTTGACGATCTCGGCGTCCTTGTGACGCTTGAGCAGTGGCAGCAGCGTTTT
>CAXNGR010000590.1:0-3645 GCA_964201265.1 Verrucomicrobiaceae bacterium | reverse complement strand
GAGATGCTCGACGAGCTGGAAGACCGCCTGATGTACCTCGTGGACGAGAAAAAAGAGGCCACACGCGTGCTGGTGCGCGCTCCACGCTCTTTCAGCACCGTGTCAGACTTCAACGAGGGCATCGGCGTCATCACACTGGCCCCCTTTGATCAGCGCAGGAACGGGTTTGACATCATGACCGAGGTGCGAGGCCGGGTGGCGGACGTACCGGGGGTGAAGACCTCCGTGATCATGCGCCAGGGGCTGGCCCGCGGCCTGAACAAGGCGATGGAGGTCGTCGTGGGCGGCAATACCTTCGAGGAGCTGGCACAGTGGCGGGACATCATCCTGGACAAGGCACGTGAGAACCCAAGGCTGCTGGGAATCGACTGTGACTACCGCGACACCAAGCCGCAGCTTGGCATCAGCATCAACACCACCCGCGCTGCCGACCTCGGCGTGAGCAGCGCCAACATCGGGCGCACTTTGGAAACCCTGCTGGGCAACCGTCGCGTGACCACCTACATCCATCAGGGCGAAGAGTATGACGTGCTGGTGGAGGGCGGCTACAGCGACAAACGCAGTCCCACCGACCTCAACAACATCTTTGTGCGCAGTGATCGCAGCAAGGAGCTCATCCCACTCTCCAACCTCGTCACCTTCAATGAATTCGCCGATAGCGGCAGCCTGACCCGCTACAACCGCCTGCGCTCCATCACCTTCGACGCCGAGCTGGCACCCGGCTACAGCCTCAGCGAAGCGCTTCAATACATGGAGGAGATCATTCGCGAAACACTGCCTGCTCGGGCGGTGATCGGCTACAAGGGCAACTCGCTCAAGCTCAAGGAAAGCTCCAGCAGCATGGGCCTGATCTTTGGGCTGGCGCTGCTGGTGGCCTTTCTGGTGCTGGCGGCGCAGTTTGAAAGCTTCATCCACCCCGTCACCGTCATGCTCACCGTGCCCGTGGCCGTGGCTGGTGCGCTGCTGGGTTTGCAGATCATGGGGCAGAGCCAGAGCATCTACAGCCAGATCGGCCTCATCATGCTCATCGGCCTGGCCGCGAAAAACGGCATCCTCATCGTCGAGTTCATCAACCAGCTTCGCGACGAGGGCGTCGAGTTCCGCGAGGCCATCCTCACTGCCTGTGAGCAACGGTTGCGGCCCATCATCATGACCGCGCTTTCCACGGTCATGGGCGCACTGCCGCTGATGCTCGGGCATGGCGCAGGCTATGAGACGCGAATGGTCGTGGGCGTGGTCATTGTTTTCGGTGTCTCGCTGGCCACGGTGGTCACGCTGTTTCTCGTTCCCATGGTGTATTCGTTGATCTCCAAACACACCGGCTCCATCAGCGACGTGAGCCGTAAACTCGAAAGCGAGCTGACCGACGAAGAGACCCCGCCGAAAACAAATCACGCCGCGCTGCTATCTGTGCTGCTGTTTGCCTTCCTCCTGCTGCCTTCCTGCAATCTCGCGCCGAAATACCTCGTGCCGCAGCCCAAGTTGCCCACCGAGTTCAAAACCAGCGGCCCCTGGCGCACCGCGAAGCCGCGCGATGAGGCCCACAAAGGGAACTGGTGGAGCTTGTTCGGCGACGCACGTCTGAACGCCCTCATGAAGCAGGCCGAGGCGGGCAGTCCGACCCTCGAACTCGCCGCGCATCGTGTCACTGAGGCCAAGGCGCTCGCGCGTGCGGATCGCGCCAATCTGTTCCCGTTTCTCACGCTGAACAGCTCGGCCACGCGTGACCGAGGTTCTAGCAACATGCAGTTTCAATTCGCGGGAGGTCGTACGCGAACGGTGCTCGGCAGCACGCTTGATTTCGATTACGAGCTCGACTTCTGGGGCAGGCTCCGCAACCAAAGCAGCGCGGGCCGTGCCAGAGCCGAGGCGGAGCAGTCGGACTATCAAAACGCGCTGCTCGGCCTGCAAAGCGAGCTGGCCATGAACTACTTCGCGCTGCGTGCGCAGGACGCACAGATCGCCTTACTCAAGCGCACGGTCGCCTTGCGCAAAAAGACCGTCGATCTCGCCCGCACACGCTTCGCGCAGGGAGACATCGCTCAAATCGATGTTGCCCAGGCTGAAACAGACATGGCAGCGACGGAGGCCGAGGCCATTGGCCTGGAGAAGCGTCGCGCGGAGCTGGAGCATGCCATCGCCCTGCTGCTCGGCACCACGCCTTCGCAGTTCAATCAACCCTCGCATGAGATCAGTGGTTCTCCGCCCTCCATTCCTAGCAGCGTGCCGAGTGATCTGCTCGAACGCCGCCCCGACATCGCCGCCGCCGAGCGTCAGATGGCCGCTTTGAACGCGGAGATCGGCGTGGCGAAGGCCGCGTTGTTTCCCAGCGTGAGTCTGGGCCTCACCGGCGGCACGCAGACGAGCTATTTTTGGAAACTGGCCGACGCGCCGAGCCGGGTGTGGGGCTTGGGGCCTGCCGCCATCGAATGGCCACTGCTTCGCGGCGGTGGCGTGCGAGCGAACATTGAAGCGACGAAAGCGCGCTACGATCAAACCGCCGCCAGCTACAAAAACACCGTGCTCAGCGCCGTGCGTGATGCCGAGGATGCCTTGAGCGGCCTTTCCATTCTCAAGCGCCAGTCAGCCGCGCAGGACGTCACCGTCGCCTCTGCCAGCAAAGCGCTCGAACTCGCCCAAAAGCGCTACGATTCCGGCCTCGTGGCCTACTACGAAGTGCTCGACGCGCAGCGCACCATGCTCCGCTCCGAACAAGAAGCCACCCGCATCCAAGGCGAGCGCTTCCTTGCCGCCGTCTTGCTCATCAAGGCGCTGGGCGGAGGCTGGTGAGTTCTTTGACGGTGTTGTGTTGGTGACATAAACCTCCAATCAAGGAGGGGAAGCACTCGGGTCTCATCCGTTTGCCCAAGAATTGCACGAGAATTTCCCGATTTTTCAGATGCTGAACCAGAAAGTCATCCTGAAAACGCTGAGTTAGCTTCTGAAACTTTTTCGTTACTCACTGAAAAATGATCGTTTGCATCTGAATCGTCAGCCTTTGCATCTTAAGAATCACATTTTAAAAAAGCAGAATGCAGTATTTATCTGAAAATTAGCGAATGAATCATGGAAAATACAGATATTGGTATGAGCAAATAGCCTGCCTATAATGGTGATCTAAAGCTAATTTTAGATAAGAAAAAGTTTGTGATAAACAGGCTTTCTGCTGAAATGCTCTGCGAACAAACGAACCAAACGCGCCGATGCCTTATTGGGATGAGCCAGGAGTCAAATACGATGATCCCCGCACCTACGCCGAGGTTCTTAACCAGGAGAAGAAGATCACAACCATGTTCGACATCGTCCTCGTTTTACGCGGTCTGATCGGGCCGGAACTCATCCAGCGTGCGAAAAACATCGCCTCTGGAGTTACTGGAGAGGTGGTCTTTGCCCCCCTCGCAGCGGATGTCACCGCTCTCAATACGATCATCACCAATGCGGAGGCGCTGCAGGCCGCCAAAGCCACCAAGGAGGCCGCCTACCGCAATGCCGTCGCTGCCTGCGACGATTCGGATGATGAAATCGCGGCAGCCCTGAAAGTGATCGGCAGCAAGGTCGGAACCACCGCCATCACTGATGCGCAGATCACCGCCGCCAAGCTGCGTGTTAAAGGCAAACCCGCCCCCAAACCCGTGCCCGGCCAAG
>CAXNGR010000589.1:0-3647 GCA_964201265.1 Verrucomicrobiaceae bacterium | reverse complement strand
CGTTACGGTCACCGCAGTGCCAGTGCGACGGATTTGATGGAGCATTACACGCGTTCACGCTCCGAAGGTTTCGGCCCCGAGGTCAAGCGCCGCATTCTGCTGGGAACCTACGTTCTCAGCTCCGGTTATTACGATGCCTATTACATTCGTGCTCAGAAGGCCCGCACATTGATCCGCGACGACTTCACCGAAGCCTTCAAAAAGGTCGATGTCATCCTTTCTCCTACCAGCCCCACCCCTGCGCATAAGCTCGGTGAGATGAAGGACAACCCACTCGCGGCCTACCTGGAGGACGTCTTTACCATTCCGGTGAACCTAGCCGGTCTTCCGGGCATCAGCGTGCCCTGCGGCACGGTTGAGGTAGATGGCAAAGCACTGCCTGTCGGTCTCCAAATTGTCGGCAAAGCCTTGGATGAGGCCACCGTCCTGCGGGTGGCTCATGCGTTCGAGCAGTCCTAGGCCGACCGTGCCACGCTGAAGAGTTCTCTGCTGCTTTGGATGCCCGAAAGAAACTCGGTCTCGTAAAAACTCCATATTCCTCCTTTGACAGGGGGGGGCAGGCATGTATTCTCGCACCCCTTTTCCCCGGGGAAACGTCACCATGGCAACCACACAAGTCATTCTCAAAGAAAAAATCAAAGGTCTCGGAGCCGAGGCTGATGTCGTCAAGGTGAAGCGCGGCTTCGCCCGTAACTTCCTTCTGCCTCAAGGCAAGGCCTATGAGGCATCCAAAGGCAATCTTCGCTACACGGAGCGTCTCAAGGCTGTCCGGGCCGAGCGTGAAGCCAAAGAAATGGCCGAGGCTGAAAAGCTCGCTGGAAAGCTCAAGAAAACCAAGCTCAAGCTCACACTGGCCACTGGTCAGGGTGGCAAAGCTTTCGGAGCCATCACCACCATGGACATTGCCAAGGCGATTGCCGAGCAGGCCGGACTGGAGATCGACCGTCATCAGATCTCTTTGGAGCGTCCGATCAAGAGCACTGGAAATTTCGAAATCGACGTCAAACTTGGACACGATGTATCGGCTACGATTAAGCTGAGTGTCACCGCTGCTGGTGATTCATCGTCAGCCGAAGGGGACGATGCCGCCGAGTAGTATTAAGTAAACGAGCAACTTTTCCTGAGGCCGTCGCGTGCAAGCGTGACGGCCTTTTTTGTTTGCAGATGGCCTAGCGGGCTTGTGCCATGTTCTCCGGCTTGAGGAGCGAAGGCCAAGTAGCTACAGAACAAGGGGCATGAATTGATCTTCCGGTCCATGCAAAAGACAGAAGGGATGCCCTGAATTCACGCAAGAAGGGGACGGGCCTTGCGAAGGCGCACGCCACAAGACGGAAATGAAGCATTTTATAGTTCCATACTGGCTTGCAGCCTGCTAATTCTTTAAGTCCAGAACTAACTCATGAAACTCTCCTCCTCTCTGCCTGCCATTCTCATGCCACTGCTGCTTGCAGCCTGTGGTTCCGTTGAAATAGCCTCTTCCGATGCCCCGAGCATTATGGTGGCGCAGGCTGAAGAGCGCGAATGCGGCCAGGGGAGGATTTTGTTCCCTGCAGGTGAGTACAAGGCCGAGGTGGCTTCCGCCGAGGGCACTTATTACAAGTCGCCGAAGCGCCTGCGCACGTTGGGCGTCCTGATCGGACGCGCGGAGGATGGCGGTATTTTTGTCTCCAGTGCTGCTGGGAATCTACAGGCGGCGTGGTTTGGCGATCCCAAGGACGAGGTTGATGAAAGTCCCGGCACCTTGTTTGGGGCGATTGGTCTGAGCGCACCGAAACTTTGGCCTTACAAACCGCGCATTCCGTACACGACTAAAAAATAACACCTCAGACCCCAGACGAGGTGAGAATTTGGTAAAACGTAAGGACTTTGTCTTGTCTGGGGTTTTTGTTGCGCGGCGTTTTATAAAAACTATAATTTAGGCTGCATGAATCGCCGTCTCATCATCTGGTCACTCGCTTCTGCCATCCTGCTGGCAGGAGGGCTGGCGGCGGTGAAAGAAGGCTGGTTGGATGGCTGGAAAATGCGTCTTGCGGAAATGACGGCCAGCCCGGCCTCGCAGTATTCCGTGCCTCGGTTCCGCATCGACCTCGTGGACCAGTTCAATTACGCCCGCATTGCGGCCAAAACGCCCATGCTGCGAGTGGACCCCGAGATGGAGGCTTGGCTTGAACGAGAGTTTCCGAAGATCGACACCGCTGACTTGAACAAGGTTACGGAGCAGGTGCAAAGCGGCATGCCGCGCTACTACCGGGTGTCTGTCTGCTCTGCCAGCAGCCCCAGCCTGCGAGAACTTCTTCAGCGCTTCCACGAATACACGCATCGAGCCCAGCCGGAGATGACACACATGGCCGTGGCGCTGCGTCCGCGCGCGAGCGGGCTGATGCACGAGGCGCTTTTGGTCATGGGGCAGCGGCTGCGGGAGTTCACACCGGAGGAGCTGTCAAAATCGGGCGACGAGCCGTTCTTCAGCACTTGTGCACACTGCCGGCAGCCGCATTTCATGAAACTGTCCAATGCCCAGCGCAGCATGGCGCTCGAGTGCCCGAAATGCCGTCGCAAATACGCGGTGATCGCGGCTGACAGCAGTGGGAAATTTCGCTATGTGAACGAGTTTCTCACCGGCTATGCGCCGCCCTCGGTTTTTCCAAAAAATCAATCCCGGGTGCAGCAGCTTTTCACCATCTGGTCTGCGGTGAACGCGAACTGCCGCTATGCGAACGATCCTGGCGCGAAAGCGGGCAGCAGTTTTGCCAAAAAGGACCAGATGGACAGTTGGCAGTTCGCGGACGAGACGCAGCGGCTACAGCGGGGCGATTGCGAGGATTCTTCGATCTTTCTGGCCGACTGGCTCATGTCCCGCGGCTTTCAGGTGCGAGTAGCGCTGGGTCGATATGGCGATTTGGGCGGCCACGCTTGGTGCGTGGTCAAGATTGATGACAAGGAATACCTCATCGAATCCACGGAAAGTCGTCCTGACCCGACTGACCCTCCTTTGGCCAGCCGCGTGGGTAGCCGCTACGTGCCGGAGGTTCTGTTTGACCGTTTTGCCATCTATGTACCGGTGAGCGCCAATCGCGCCTGGAAAGGGGACTACTGGTCGGCGAACACCTGGACACGCATTGAGCCGCGCACCGAACTTGGCGGCGATCCCATTCTGACGCGTGCACCGCTGGGTGCGTCGCTCAAGAACCAGTCCAAAAGTTTGCTGGAAGCCTCGGCCACGGCGGACTCGTCCCGCCTAGCACGCACCAGCTTTGCCAGTCCTGCCTCCCCGACGTTTCTCAACCTGGGGGACATCCCAAGGGGTGCCAGAGACTGGACACAGTCGATGCTACCCTTGCGAGGGCCGTGAAGTGCGCACAGAACGTGTGCACATCACAAGTTGACGACTTCTCGCTGTGCGTTCAGCATTCAGCTATGATCGCCAGCATCGCCATTCTCACGTTGTTCGGTGTTTTTCTCCTCATGCTGGAAACTTTTTTGCCAGGAGGAGTGGCTGGTGTTTTGGGCACAGTGTCCATCCTTGCCGCCGTGGGAATCAGCTTGTTTTCAGAGGATCTAGCGGGCTGGTCTTCGGGATGGCGGCTCGCGCTAGCGCTTGGGATCGTGGTGTTCTCCGCCGCTGTTTTGATGGCTTGGCTGCGCTG
>CAXNGR010000588.1:0-3650 GCA_964201265.1 Verrucomicrobiaceae bacterium | reverse complement strand
GAGCCGCAGCACGCTGCGCTCCGCGCTGGATGAATTGCAACGCGACGGCCTGCTGGAGGTCACGCAGCGGCAGCGGCGGCGCATCAAAGCAGCGCAAACCCACGCGAAGCCGGTGCCTTCACGAGTGATCGCCATCCTGTCCTCGCGCCCGCTGCTGGCCATGGCCGCGTCCTCGGTGGTGATGGTGGATGAGCTGCGGGATAAACTCTCGCAGGCCGGATTCAGCCTCGAAATTCACGTCAGCGTGGCCTGTTTCTCCAGCAAACCGGCACGGGCGCTGGAGGCGCTGACGACGAGATCGCCCGCTGCGGTGTGGGTTCTCTTTGGATCACTGGAGCCGGTGCAGCAGTGGTTTGTGCGTCGTCAATTGCCCTGCCTCGTGGTCGGCTCATGTGCGCACGGCGTGCCACTGCCATCGGTGGATGCGGATTACCGTGCCGCCTGCCGTCATGCAGGGGCGCTGCTGCGGCGCAAAGGCCACCGGCGCATCACGCTGATCCGCCCGGATGGTGATTTCGGCGGCGATCTTGAGAGCGAGCAAGGCTTGCTCGAAGCCCTGCGAGGCGATGAAACCGCCAGCCTGCTGGTGCTGCGGCACAACAGCACGCCTGAGCATCTCTGCGCCCTGCTGGAGAAGGCGCTACGCTCCCCGCAGCCACCCACGGCCTGCGTCGTGGCACGGACGGTGCATGTGCTCTCGGTGATGATGTTTCTCATGCAGCGCGGCAAGCGCATCCCGCAGGACATGGCGGTGGTCTCACGCGACAACGAGCCCTTCCTCCAGCATGCCGTCCCGCCCGTCACCTGCTATGCCGCCAGTTCCGCGCAGTTTGCCCGCAGAGTGTCCCAGGCTGCGCTGCAACTGGCGGAAACCGGCAAGCTGCCGCCAAAGGCGCTACGCCTGATGCCTCAGTTCATGCGGGGAGCGACGGTTTGAGCAATGACGAATGTCGAATGCGGAATGACGAGTGAAGGTGCCCAATCGTAGCGGTCTTCCGACGAGGATTGAGAGGTGGGATGAGAGCTTTTCGGCGTGCTGACGCCCGCCGCTACGTCACCAGGAAGTCCAGCCGCCATCGACGGCGAGGTTTTGGCCGGTGATGAAGGATGAAGCCTCACTGAGCAGAAAGGTCACCGATCCCGCGATCTCATCCGCCTGCCCCACGCGGCGCAGCGGCACTTTTTGGGCGAGACGCTCAATGAACTCGGGCTTGTCGCGTTGCAGCGTCGGATTGGGGAAAGGACCGGGAGAGACGCTGTTGCAGCGCACGCCTAGCGGCCCCCAATGCACTGCAAGATAGCGTGCCATCTGCTGGATGCCCGCCTTGCCCACGCCATACTCGATGGGGTTCGGATTCATCGGCGCGGCATACACCGTCGGATCAGGCGAGACGCTGCCATACATGCTGGAGAAAAGCACAAGGCTGCCGCAGCCCTGCTCCGCCATGCGCTGGCCCACGGCGCGAGCGAGCGCAAAGGTGGCGGTGAGGTTGCCGTGATTGGCGTGATCAAAATCCTCCACCGTGAGATCATCGAAGCGCTTAGCCGTCGAGGCGTACGTCATCACCACCACGCCATGCGGCACGCCGCGTGTGGCGGTCTGATCCTGCACAAAGGCGCTCACCGCCGTGGTGTCCGCCGCATCAAGCGTGGCGGGTGTCACCGCCGATGGCAGGCCCGTTTCATGCACCATCCGGGCGGCACGATCTTCGAGATCCACGCACAAGACCCGTGCTCCCATCGAGACCAGTTGCCGCACCACGGACTGTCCGAGGTACCCGGCACCGCCAAAGACCCAGATGTCGCGTCCGTCGAGTTGAAATGCTGTGGGTGGATTCATGCGAGCAACAAACGCCGCATGAATCCTCCTGCCAGCCTGGATCGGTGGAATCTTTTGAGGACCAGCGGCCAGTTATTTAGCCACTTCTTTCTTGGTCACTTTGAAGGAACCGGGAGATCTGGAGAACTTCTGCATGCAGTCAGTGCAGCAAAATGCGACGAACCCCTCCGCAGTTTTCACGCGGTAGATCGGGCGGGCAGGCTTCTGGTCCACCGGGCATTCATCATTGATCGGCCAAGCGGCGAAGACGGTGGCGGTCATGGCCAGACTGAGGAGGAGCGGTGCGAGGAGTGCTTTCATGGGATGTGGGTCAGGTTGGAGTTCCGTGCGCGTTACCCCATGAACGCGCACCTGCCGCCGCATCCTAGCCCAAAGCAATCCACGCCCACCGATGCGCAAAGCCGGCGCAATCCATGGCTACTTCTGGGGTGAAGCGAAGCGGAACCCCAGGAATGATGGATGGCGCTCATACTATGAGTGGCGACCCGGAGGGTCGCGAGAAGGGCGCGATAGGGTTTTGCGGTGGCGGATGGCGACACGTGCGCATCACGCGCCGTTCCAGGGCGCGATGCGGGAAGGCGGTGGAATGCGCGGGAGTCCGGTGGTTGCACCACCGGCTAATGGCTTTCGAGCCTCCGGCTCGGAGGTGGCGCAGCGGCGTAGCGGAAGACGTGAGTCTTCCGCCGTTCTCAGAACGCTGACGCGTTCTGCGACGAGGCAGCCGTGATCACGAAACCAGCGGCAGCAGCTTCCCGAGCAAATCGCTGATCTTCACGCGTTCCTGCTCGCCGCTGTCGCGGTGGCGGAGGGTGACGGTGTCTGCAAGTTCGGGGCCTTTTTCGCCGCAGGTTTCGAAGTCGATGGTGACGCCGAAGGGCGTGCCGACTTCGTCCTGGCGGGCGTAGCGGCGGCCGATGCTGGCGGTTTCGTCGTAGAAGCAGTTCAGGTGCTTCTTGAGCAGCGCATAGACCTCGCGGGCTTTGGAGACGAGCTCGGGCTTGTTCTTCAGCAGCGGGAAGACGCCGACTTTGATCGGGGCGACACGCGGATGCAGGCGCAGGACGGTGATGACTTCCTTCTTGCCCTTCTCATCGACCTTTTCGGTCTCGCTGAAGGCCTTGGCGATGACGGCGAGCGCCATGCGGTCGAGTCCGGCGGAGGGTTCGATGACGTGAGGGACGTAGCTGCCTTTGAAGAGACGCTCGAACCACGCACGCACGGCGGCCTCGGGCATGGGCTCGCCTTTCGTCTTCGCGGCTTCGGCGGCGAGGCGTTTCTGGATGAGGGCCTCCTTCTGCTCGTCGGTGAGCTTGGCGGCGGCGGTTTTGAGTTCTTCGTCGAAGATTTCCTGGGACTTGGTGCTGGCGGTCTGGTGCGCGGACAACTCGACATCGCCACGCGCGGCGATGCCTTCCAGCTCCTCGGTGCCGAAGGGGAACTCGCACAGGATGTCCACGCAGGCGCGGGCGTAGTGGGCGAGGTCGGCGGGTGTCTGCCAGTAGTATTCGAGCACGTCGCCGAGACCGATGCCTTGGTAGAATTTCGTGCGCTGATCGACCCAGTAACGGTGCCACAGCTCCCAGCCCCAATTGGGCTGCGGTTCGCTCAAATCGGCGCCTTCATGCCACTTAGCGACTTCGCCGCTGATGATTTCGACAGCTTCGTCGGGCTTGATGAAGAACTCGAGCTCCATCTGCTCGAACTCGCGGCTGCGGAAGGTGAAATTCTTCGGCGTGACCTCGTTGCGGAAGGCCTTGCCGATCTGGCCGATGCCAAAGGGCACCTTCACGCGGCTGGAGTCGAAGACGTT
>CAXNGR010000587.1:0-3654 GCA_964201265.1 Verrucomicrobiaceae bacterium | reverse complement strand
AACAGGCTCACCTGCGCGTTTGGATGCCGCTGGCGGAACTCGCGGACCGCAGGGGCGACGAGATCATCGAGCACTGGCGTGAGGAAGCCGAGGCGCAGTGTGCGGCGTGCCTTGCCAAACTGCTCGCGCAACTGCTGAACGCTCGTTTCGGCATCGCAGACGATTTGCCGCGCCTTCGGCAGAAAAAAGCGGCCCGCATCTGTGAGATGGATGCGTTTGCGGATGCGATCAAACAACGGCACACCCAGCTCTGCCTCCAGCACGGCGATCTGACGGCTCAAGGCCGGCTGCGTGACGTGCAGGCGCTTGGCGGCCGCTGAAATGCTCAAATCCTCGGCGGCGGCGATGAAGTAACGAAGCTGGTGAAATTCCACGGCGGATGAGAACACAGGCCAAAATGCCGCGCAACGGCAAGTCGGACGTTTGGCGAGCGTTGATGGCAGACATCATGAGTTCTCCACTGTTTCGTCCCGCCATGGACCGCCGGGCCTTTCTCACGGCCTCGACGATGGGTTTGGCGTCTCTCGGCTTCAAAGGCGGTGTGAGTGCCTCGACCGGACCGGCGGTGGCGTCTCCGACGCTCGCCAAGCCGGCGAAATCGACGGTGCTGTTCTTTCTGTGCGGTGGTGCGTCCCACATCGACATGTGGGACATGAAGCCCGAAGCTCCGCTGGAGTATCGAGGCGAGTTCAAACCCATGCGCACCACGGGCGATGACATCCGCCTCTGCGAGCATCTGCCACTTCTTTCCAAGCAGGCGCATCACTTCTCGATGATCCATGGCGTGACCGATGGCGGCCTAGCCACGGGAGATCATCACGCCGGTTATTATTACAACCTCACCGGCCACGCGCCTGACATCACCTTCAAGCAGCAGGGCAACGACCGCCGCCCGTATCCCGAAGACTGGCCCTACATGGGCAGCGTTGTTGCCATGAAGCGTCCGCAGCATCCCACGCTGCCCTCGCTCATCACGCTGCCGCACAAGCCCAGCAAGCTGCCGTACACGCGCCCTGGGCAATTCGCGGGCCGCATCGGCATGGAGTTCGATCCCTTTTTGCTGACGGGCAGCTTCGACCAGCCGCTGAACTTTGCCGCGCCCACAATCTCCATGGGCGGCGACATGACCGCAGCACGCATGCAGGACCGCAAGGCCTTGCTGGCGGCGATGAATGACGCGCGTCGGGAGCTGGATCACGAAATGGCGATCCAAAATTACGCGAAGCAGCAGGAGCGCGCCTTTGACCTGCTTTCCTCCCGCGGCACTACGAACGCGTTCGACATCCAGAGCGAGCCGCTGGCCCTGCGCGAGCGCTACGGCCAGGACATCAACGGCATGAGTCTGCTCATGGCGCGGCGCATGGTCGAGGCGGGCGTGCCGTTCATCACCGTGTTTTGGAAAGAGGACGAAGGCCTGCACAAGAAATGCAAAAGCGCTGGTGGCTGGGACACGCATGGCAACAACTTCAACTGCCTGCGGGACAACCTCCTGCCGCAGTTCGATCGCGGCTTCTCCGCCTTCCTCGAAGACCTGTCCTCACGCGGATTGCTCGATGAAACGCTCGTGCTCGTCACCAGCGAGATGGGCCGCATGCCAAAAGTGGGTGATCGCCGCAGCGGCGGCCCCCTCGGTGCCGGTCGAGATCACTGGACTGCCTGCATGAGCGTGCTCATGGCTGGCGCGGGCATCAAAGGCGGGCAGGTCGTCGGCGAAACCGATGCGCGGGCCGAGTATCCGAAGGACCGGCCGATCCACCCTGAGGACATCACGAAGACCGTCTATTACGCGATGGGCATCGACAACCTCGAAGCCAAGGACAAGCTCGGTCGCGCCTACAATCTGCTCGATGAAGGCAAGCCGCTGACGGAGTTGTTTTGACTGAGCCTTACTTCTTGGCTGGAGCCGGAGGCAGAGGTGTCGTCACAGGCAGGTAAGGTTTTACTTCGGGAGTAGGAGCGGCCTTTGCTGGTTCCTCAGGCTTTTTCTGGTCGGCGACCGCTGGCTGCCTCTTCACGGATTGGTAAAGAAAGTTGTAGTTGTGGCGGATCGCGGCAGGAAACGAGACGCGTCCCGGCTCGACGATTTTTTCGCGCAGCAGCTTGGAGGAGAGATCGGCCACGAGATCCGTCCCGATCTTCACCGCACGGTCCACATACGGCGACGCCACGTTCGTCGAGGCGGCGGCGGTGCCTTTGATCAAATCACTGCTGATGGTGATGCCCTGGAGCGCGATGCTGCTCTGCGCGGCGGCCAGCGTGCCGTCGGCGGAGAAGGTCATCTCCAGGCTCGCATGATCATCGGAGGCCAGGAAGCCGCGCATGTGGTCGATACGTACTGAGACAAAAAGACCGCCGTCAGGCGAGGGGGAAACCTCGGGCACATAGGTGCGATAGCTCGCTCCCGAGAGATCATAAACGGTCGCTTTGCCCTTCAGCGCCTTGGAACCGCCGAGACTCGCGATGAACGACTCCGCGTCGATCTCCAGCGCCGCGAGAGGCGCGGCGGCACAAAGCAGGCTGAGCAGGATGAGGCGGAACTTCATGTTCAGGACGGTATGCATTCCGAACCCGGTCAATTCAAGCTCGTTTCCAGCGCTGATATAGCCGGTGATGCCGGCCCGTAGTGACTGCGCATGAAAAACGTTCTCGCCTTTGCCCTGCTCGCCACATCTCTTCAAGCCGAGGACTGGCCGCAGTTTCGCGGCGGCAACGGCAGCGGCGTCTCCGCCTCGAAGAACATTCCCCTCGAATTCTCAGCCGACAAAAACATCGCGTGGAAAGCCCGGCTCGGCGATGGCGTCGGCTCCGCCATCGTGAAAAACGGCGTCGTCTTCGCCACGGGCATGGCGGGCGATGCCAAAGTTGCGGTGCATGCCTTTGACGCTGCCACTGGAGCGCCGAAATGGAAGTCGGAGTTCGACACCGGCACGCTGCCACGCATCACGCCGCCAAACAGCCACGCGGCCTCCACGCCGGCCACGGATGGTGAGCGCGTGTATCTGCATTTCAGCACCATTGGCCTGCTCGCCTTCGATTCGGCGAATGGAAAGGAAGTCTGGCGCTACTCAATGCCGCGCCCGGCCTATTTGATGGACTGGGGCGCGGCCGCGTCGCCCATCGTGCATGAGGGCTTGGTCATCTTCTGCCAGGATGACGACCTTGCGCCCTTCCTCGTCGCCGTCGATGCCAAAACCGGCCAAGAAAAGTGGAAGACGCTGCGCAAGGACATGCTCGCCGGTTATGCGCTGCCCGTGTTGTGCGAGGCGAACGGCCGCACCGATCTCGTCGTCGCCGGAAGTGGCAAGATGAAGGGTTACGATCCCGCCAACGGCAAGGAACTGTGGACCTGCAACACGCTGCTGCGCACCATCATGACCTCGCCCGTTGTGCATGACGGCGTCATCTACATCGCCGTGCAGAGCTATGGCGATGCCACACGCACGCTGAAGCATGCGCTGCTCGAGTGGCTCGACACCAACCAGGACAAAATCCTCGCCCGCGACGAGACACCGAAGGAATTCCACGAACGCTTCGACGCCTCCGACAAAAACAAGAACGGCCTCATTGATGCCGATGAGATCGACACCGCCTTCCAAAGCCCTGACAACATGGCTGCGGGCGGAAACATCATCCAGGCCATCAAAGGCGGCGGCA
>CAXNGR010000586.1:0-3655 GCA_964201265.1 Verrucomicrobiaceae bacterium | reverse complement strand
AGCGCCATGAAACTGGTCGAGGCGCACAAGATCGAAGCCAACCTCGTCCCCGGCTGCGTCTCCCGCGTCTGGCTGCAGGGCGAACTTGTCGATGGCCGCGCCCACTTTGCCTGCGATGCCGAATCCCCCATGGTCAAAGGCCTCGCAGCTTTGCTGTGCGAGGTTTACACCGATTCCGAACCCGCCGAAGCCGCCGCCATCGAGCCAAAAATTTGGGAAGCCTGCGGTTTCACTAAAATGCTCTCTCCGACGCGCCTGAACGGCCTCGCGAACATGCGTAAGCGCATTCGCGAGATGGCGGAGGGCTTCGCCCAATGACGAAACCAGAATGGCGAATGACGAATGAAATCTGAAGCCCGAAGATTTGCCGTTGCGCCTTGATTGGAACTTGATTCGTCATTCCTCATTCTGGTTTCGTCATTCTCATCATGCTACGCCTCCAAAACTTCCACGGCCCCGAGCTTGAGCCGCATCTCGACGCGCTCGGCACCCTGCGCATCACCGTCTTCCGCGAGTATCCCTACTTTTATGACGGCAGCTTGGAGTATGAGCGCGACTACCTACGGGTTTATCTGCGTTCCAAAGGCAGTCTTGTCGTGCTGGCTTTCGATGGTGACCGTGTTGTCGGTGCCACCACCTGTTTGCCGATGCTGGATGAAGGCCCGGAGTTTCAGGCCGCGTTCGTGAAGGCCGGTTACGACCTCTCAACGATCTGCTACTTCGGCGAATCCATCCTTCTGCCGCAGTATCGCGGTCAGGGCATCGGCAAAGCGTTCTTCACGCGTCGCGAGGCGCACGTTCAGGCTCTGGGTCTGAAACTGAGCACCTTCTGTGCCGTGGATCGCCCCGCAGACCATCCGCTGCGTACCACCGGCTATCGTCCACTCGACGACTTCTGGCGCAGCCTAGGCTACACCAAGCGCTCTGAACTACAGGCCACCTTCGAGTGGAAGGAGATCGGTGAGGAGATCGGATCCCCCAAGACGCTGACGTTTTGGACGAAAGAGTGGGTGTGATTTCGTACCCCAAGCGCCGGTTGTTGGCAGCTCTCTTTCCGCATGAACTTTCAGGCAATCGGATCAGGGCAAACGTCACGACGCTGACATTTGAGGCAGTGATCGCCGAGGAAGTAGGCGTCGAGAAATTCCATCAGCACGCGGATGGTGCCCCGGTCCTCGGTGACGATGCCGGCCTCGAAATTGCGGCGGTGGTCGCTCTTGGCCCCCAGGCCGGCGCCAGTGAGGTTGGCGGAGCCGATGTAGGCGATGCGCTCGTCGGCGATGACGCATTTCATGTGCATGCGCGGGCAGAGGATGCGTGTGAAGAGGTCGCTGCCGATCAGCTCCGGGAAGCGGTCGAAGTCTTCGCGGAAGCGTGGTCCGGGTTCCTTGGCATGCACGAGCCGGACCTCAACACCTTCACGGATCAGGCCGGCGAGCACCTCCAGGAACGGCACGAACTTTTTCCGCCCGCCCTCGACATGCAGATCCTTGATGTCTGCCGTCACCAGCCAGAGCAGTCGCTTCGCGGAAGGCACAATCTCACGCAGCACCGCTGTGTAAGTGTCATGGTTCAGGACGAGTTTCACGCCGCATGACGGTCCAGCTCATACTTCCCGAGCGCCAAGGCACCGAGTAAGCCAGAGCGTGCTCCCAAACCGGGGGCGACGATGAAGTCGTCGAGGGTGCGACCGAGTTCGGGGACGCGGAGGTAGTGGTTGTTGAGCTTGTGAAGTTGGCCTCGGATGAGCGGCAGGATGTGCTCCTGGCTCATGACGCCGCCGCCTAGGATGATGCGCTTCGGGCAGAGGCTGAGCGTGAGATTCATCAAGGCATGGGCCATGACGTCGGCGACTTCCTCCCAGGCAGGATGGTCGGGCGGGAGGGCGTCGGCTTTGACGCCCCAGCGGGAGGCGAGGGCGGTGCCGCTGACGTAGCCTTCGACGCAGCTTTTGTGAAACGGGCAGTGGCAGGCCTGCTGGATGGCGGTGGAGTTTTGCGGCGGTGGCACCAAGAGGTGGCCGATCTCGGGATGGAGCAGGCCGTGCAAGAGCTGCCCATTGATGAGCACTCCGCCACCCACGCCGGTGCCGACGGTGATGTAGATGAGCGGATCGGTGTTTTGACCCGCGCCCCAGAGGAATTCCGCCAGCACGGCGGCGTTCACATCCGTGTCCCAAGCGATGGGGACGTGGTAACGATCCTGCAGCTTGGGCACGATGTTGGTGAACTGCCAGCCAGGCTTCGGAGTGGAGGTGATGTAGCCGTAGGTCTCGCTCTCTTTGTCGAGATCGATGGGGCCGAAGGAGCCGATGCCGATGGCTGAGAACGGCCCGTGCTTGGACTTGGCTGAGGAGAGGTAGCGCGTGACGCTGGCGAGGGTCTCCTCGGGCGTGGTGGTGGGGATGCGGACGACGTCCCGCACGTCATGCGGCCCGGTGCCGATGGCGCAGACGAATTTCGTGCCGCCGGCCTCGATGGCGGCGATGAGCGGCAGTTCCTCGCTCATGACTGCGGGCGGACGGCGGCAGAGTCACGGATGCCGAGGCTGCCGTAGATCTCGCGCGTGGCGTGGGATTTGTTCAGCGTGTAGAAATGGATGCCGTCCACGCCGTGGTCGAGCAGGTCATGGCACTGCTCGGTGGCGTAGTGGATGCCAACCTTCTGCACGGCGTCCTCGTCATTGCCGCAGCGCTGGATGGCGCGGAGCAGCTTGGCCGGGTAACGCGCACCAGCGGCCAACTCGGCCATGCGGCGCATGCCAGAGGCGCTGGTGATGGGCATGATGCCAGCGATGATCGGGATCTTGATGCCAGCAAGCTGGCAGCGCTCGCGGAAGTCGAAGAAGTCGTGGTTGTCGAAGAACAACTGCGTGCAGATGTAGTCCGCGCCGGCATCGACCTTGGCCTTGAGGTGATCCATTTCGAGCACGCGGTTCGGCGTGGTGGGATGGCCCTCAGGGAAACCGGCCACGCCGATGCCGAAGCCGCGCTTGTCAGGATGCGCACCGCTGTCGTTGAACTTCTTGTTGAAGGCCACGAGATCGGCGGCGTGCTGGAAGGCATCCTTCGCACGATCATAGCCAGCGAGGTTCTTCGGCGGATCACCGCCGAGGGCGAGGATGTTGCTCACCCCGGCCTTGGCATAACGCTCCAGGATGGAGACGATGTCGGCCTCGCTGTGGCAGACGCAGGTGAGGTGCGGGATGGGATCGAGCGAGGTGGTAGTCTTGATGCGAACGACGAGGTCGTGCGTCAGCTCACGCGTGGAACCGCCCGCGCCGTAAGTGACGCTGACAAACGAGGGCTTGAAGGCCTCCAGCTCGCCGATGGTCTGATACAGCGACTCAAAGGCTTCGGCGGTCTTCGGCGGGAAGAACTCGAAGGAAAGAGTGGGGCGCTGGGCTTGGAGGATGTCGGCGATGTGCATCTAATTGGGTTCTCGGTTCGCTGTTCTCAGTTCACGGTTGCCGGGATGAGAGGCCTCAGTTCCAATTTAAGGTTTCAAGTTTCAAGGCACCAACCACAGACAGTAGGAACTTGAAACCTGTAACCTGAAACTTGAAACTCATGATCGGCATTTTGTCACGCGATGTGCTCGCCTTTCAGCACGTCATCGAGCGTCTGGCGCTCGCGTACCACGGTGGCTTTTTCGTC
>CAXNGR010000585.1:0-3656 GCA_964201265.1 Verrucomicrobiaceae bacterium | reverse complement strand
CCAAGGGCACCGGAGCCGAACTGCCACCAGCCGCGCCAGTTGAAGTTGTGCGGGCCGGGGCTGCGCTTGTTTTTCTTGGCGGTGGCCTCGTCGAGGTCGAACTCGAAGTAGGGCTCGCTGGGTTCGGAGGAGAGCCAGAGATCCCAGTCGAGCTTGGCGGGGCACTCGACGAGCTTCTTTTTGATCGGCCCCTGCGGCCAGACGGGGCGGTTGGTCCAGAGGCGGATTTCCTTGAGGGTGCCGATGACGCCCTGCTCGATCCACTCTTTGGCAAGGCGCTGGCCTTCCATGGTGCGGCCTTGGTTGCCCATCTGGGTGATGATTGTCGCATTCTTGGCGGCCTGATGGAGATCACGGACTTCACCGATGTAGTTGCAGAGAGGTTTCTGCACGCAGACATGCTTGCCGTGCTTGATGGCGTGCATGGCGGCGAGGTAATGCGTGTGGTCGGGCGTGGAGACGATGACGCCGTCGATCTGGCTGGCCATCTCGTCGAACATCTTGCGGAAGTCCTGGTAGAGCTTCGGCACATTTGGGGCGGCGGCATTGGATTCAGCGTGGATTTTTTCACGGCGCTTGGCGGCTTCCTCCAGGCGCTTCGAGTCCACATCGACGAGGGCGACGATGTTGTGCGCGAGTGTCACGGCCTGGGTATCAGACTGGCCTTTGCCGTTCGCGCCGATGATGGCGAGGTTCAGGCGTTTGGAGGCCGCGTCCTGGCCGCGTAGCAGGAGATTCGGACCGGCGAAGGTGGTGGCGGCGAGACCGGCGGTGCGGCTGAGGAAGTGGCGGCGGGAAAGCTGGCGGGTGTTCATGGGCTGTTTGTAGAGCTTGGAAACGTGGCAGTGAAGGGGATGTTACGAGAGATTCAAGGTGACACTGCCGGGAGGAACTCGTGGAGGATGTTGTCGATTTCACGGATGCCGAAGGGCTTGCCAAGATAGGAGGTGGCACCAGCCGCGAGGCATTTTTCCCGATCTGCAGCGCCAGTGCCGCCGGAGAGGCTGATGATCGGAATGGTCTGGAGTTTCGGACTTTTGGAGGCGCGTATCTCGCGGATGGCACTCAAACCATCAAGGACGGGCATGCAGACATCCATGAAGATGAGGTCTGGCAACAGAGTTGAAGTGAGACGAACGGCTTCCTCGCCATCACAGGCGGAGGCGACCTGGAAACCGAGGCTTTCGAGGTAGCCGCTGGTGACGGAGACCAAGGCTGTCTGATCATCGGCGATGAGTATGACCTGTGGTTGTGCCGAATTGGAAGTGGGGGGCAGCACTGAGGCGGCTGAGTGGATCTGAATTGAGAGCGGTTCCTGCGCCGCGGTGTCACTGACAACGGGCAGTTGAAGGACGAAAATGCTGGCGTGCCCTGCGGCGGCCCTGATGGTGAAGCGGCCTTGGTGGAGCCGGGCCAGCGCCTCCAGCAGCGCGAGGCCGATGGGCTTGAGTCCGTTGAGCTGCTGAAGCATGGCAGGGGGCGTGTCTTGAGCGAATGGAAGCGGCAGAGTGGCATTGCCGATGGCTTGGATTAGAATGCTCCCAGCTTCAGCGGTGATGTGAAGACTTGTCTGTCCGCCGGTGGGTGTGACGAGAATTGCGGCTGCGAGTAGCTCGCCAATCATTTGTGTGAGCCGTATCTTATCTGCTCTTGCCTTGAGGCCGGTTGAAAAAGTGCGGCGGATGTGGATGGAGCGGGTGGTGGCAAGCTCGGACTTCTGACTCAGTGCGAACTCGGCGGCTTCAGATAGATCAAAGGTGGTGAGCGTGAGAGATTCGGTTTGGACTTTTGCCACATCGACAAGCTCGGAAATGAGAGCGCTTGTCTGGCGTGTTTGATCATGAATGGAGCGCAACGCGGCTGACTGCGCCGTAGAAAGCGGGCCATGGATGCCATCGAGCAGCAACTCTGCCTGGGCCAGGGCGGTGGCGAGCGGATTGCGCAGTTCATGAGCGGCGCGGCTCAAAAAATCGACGGAAATGCCACCTTCTAAATGATTATTCATTTTTATTCGAGTGCGCCTAGGTTGTGAAAAATGTTGTATGCTATCCGAGCGATACCCATGCTCAAAGCATCATCTCAAACCACGCCACAGGCAAACCGGCATTCTTCCGAAGCAGGCACAATCCTCCTCGTAGAAGATCATCAAGGTTATCGTGAGGTGATGAAGGCTGCGCTGGGCAGCTACCTGCCGAGTTTTCAAGTGGTGGAGGCCGAGAGCGTCCATACGGCGCTGGTTGCTCTCAGTGAGCGCGTTTTTGAGGTCATGGTGACGGATATGACGCTTCCAGATGGCAGCGTGATTGAGCTTTTGGACGGCGCGGGGAGCTGCATCGCGGCTGGAATGAAGGTGATCACCATCAGTGGCCATGACAGCCGGGAGATGCTGCCAGTTCTGAACCGTAATGACGTGCATGGCCATGTGTCCAAGGAAAGTGGACTTAGGGCGCTGGCACAGTCGGTCATGTCCGTGGCGGGGGAGGGGCGTGCTTCCCGATGATGAAGAATTCTACTGAGGATCCTTCGCTGGAACGGGACGAGTGGTTTCGTCGTGTGTTCGAGTCGATCAATGACGCGGTTTTGATTTATGATCCAGCCTCTGGCGCGATCTTGGAGGTGAACCAACGCGCCTGTGAGATGTATGGCTGCGAGGCGGAGGAACTGAAGCATCTGGGCGTGGCGGCCATGAGTGCGAACATTCCGCCCTACACGCTGGAGAACGCGCTTGCTTGGATGCGCCGGGCAGGGGAGGAGGGGCCGCAGTTGTTCGAATGGCAGGCGCGCACCATGACTGGACGGGTCTTTTGGGTGGAAGTGAACATGCGCAAAGTGGTCATCGCGAATGACGATCTGGTGGTGGTGACGGTGCGTGACATCTCCCGGCGCAAGGAAGCGGAGAACGATCTTCGGCGGAGCGAGGAGCGGTTCCGCGCGGTGCTGGGAAACTCACGAGATCCGGTTTACTGCCTGAACCTGCCGGCGCTGGCCTATGATTACATCAGCCCAGCGGTCGAGGAACTACTGGGCTTCACGATGGAGGACTGCATCGATGGTGGGGTGGGTTTCATGACCTCACGCATTCACCCAGAGGATCGGGAGCGTCAGCGTGAGAAGCTGACGGAACTGTTGGAGCGTGGCGCGACGGAGGACTTCCATCAGGTCGAAGAGTACCGATTTGAACACAAGACCCGAGGCTACCGATGGATCAGTGACAACCGCTCGGTGGCGCGGGACAGCGCAGGCCGACCGGTGGCGGTCATTGGCAATCTGCGGGATTTCACGGCACGGCGGCAGCAGGAGGAGGCGCTGCAGCAGCAGACGCATGCGGCACTGCTGTTTCATCTTGAAAGCACACCCTTGGCTCTCGTGGAGTGCGACACGCAGGGGCGCATCCGCACTTGGTCCCCGCAGGCGGAGAAAATTTTTGGCTGGAGCGCGGCGGAGATGCTGGGACAGTTCTTCAGCGAGACCGAGTTTGTGCATGCGGATGACAGGTCGCGGGTCGAAGCGACAATGCACCGGCTGCTCAACCGGTCTGAGGTGCGAAACTCCTGCATCAACCGAAACTTCAGCCGGGACGCACGCGTCCTGGTGTGCGAGTGGCACAATTCTGTGCTGCTTAACGAGCAGGGGGAGACGCATTCGGTGCTCTGCCT
>CAXNGR010000584.1:0-3659 GCA_964201265.1 Verrucomicrobiaceae bacterium | reverse complement strand
TGATCGGAGGTCCATTGATGCAGATCCGAGCCGCAAACGCCCACATTGGCGACTTCAAGGAGCACGTCCTCGGCGCCGATGGACGGCTTTTCGATCTCACGGATTTCGACGGAGCCTTTTTCAGGCGCGAAGTTGACGACGGCGGCGGATTTCATGGTTGGAAGAGGTCGGGTTATTGGAAAGCGGGAACGTCCTGTGCATGCACGGCCTCGCAGATCAGGCGCAGCGAGGCTTCGAGATTGCCATCGGCGGTTTTGAAGGCATCCGCGTCGATGGTAAGCGGAGCGCCGAGGACGACGAGAGGTGCGCCGTATTTCGGGCACTGGATGGCTTGTTCGAGGCTGAGGCCGCCGACGGCTTGTACGGGCACTTTCACGGCTTGGACGACTTCGCGGAGCTTGTCGAGCGGGCTAGGCATGCGGTTACCCGCGGCGGCGATGCCGCGGCGCTCGTCGTAGCCGATGTGGTGGATGACGTAGTCGCAACCGAGGTCTTCGAGCCATTTCGCTCCCGCGACCATGTCTTCGCAGATCATGTTATCGCCCATGACCTTGCACCCGAAGTCCCTCCCGGCCTTCACGACGCATTTCACCGTCTCCGCATGCGCACGGGCCATGACGACGACGTGCGTGGCACCGGCCTTGGCCATCATTTCGGCCTCCAGGTAGCCGCCATCCATCGTTTTGAGATCGGCGACGATGGGCGTGTTCGGGAAAGCTTTTCTCAGCGCACGCACGCCATGCAGACCTTCGGCGAGGATGAGCGGGGTGCCGGCTTCGAGCCAGTCAACGCCTGCACGCTTGGCGAGCGCGGCGGTTTCGAGCGCTTCGTCGATGTTGGTAAGGTCGAGAGAGATTTGGACGATGGGTTTCATGGCTGGCTGCGAGGTTGCAGATTAACGCAGAACCATGCAGCATCGTCACGACAAAGATGATGCGAAATGCGACACCTCTGAAACCTCGTGAACGACCGCAGCGCCCGGCGACTGAAATCGCTTATTGGCGAAAGGAGCGCATTATCTGGATGGCGGCGCTGGAGCCGACGTTGTTGTTCCAGAGGCTGTTTGATCACATCCCCGGCGTGTATTTCTTCGCTAAGGACAAGGCGGGGCATCTCATGTTTGCCAGCAAGGGGCTGCTGCAACGCTATCAGATGCGCGACGACTCGGAGTTCATCGGCCGCACGGACTTCGACATCAACCCCGACACGATGGCGCAGGCCTATGTGGATGACGACAAGCGCCTCCTGGCGGGCAAGGCGGAGGTGATCGAGCGCATCGAGCTGTGGTGGGACTCGCAGGGCATCCCAGACTGGTTTTTGGTGACGAAGCTGCCGCTCTTTGATAAACGCCGCCGCGTGCAAGGCGTGATGGGCACGCTGCGCAGGCCCGACGAGGCGGAACGGCGGCTGCCGGTGTTTCAAACCGTGGCGCAGGCGGTGGAGATCATTCGCCGCGACTTCTCAAAGCCGCTGTTGATCGAAGACGTGGCCAAATCCTGCGGACAATCGCTGCGGCAGCTTCAGCGGCGGTTTCAGAGCGCCTTTGGCATCACGCCGCAGGAGTTTTTGCTCAAGACACGCGTGCTAGCGGCGGTGCGGCTGCTGGAGGAGACCAGCCGGACCGCCAGCGAGATCGCGCGGCAGTGCGGCTTTGTGGATGCGAGCAGCTTCACGCAGCATTTCCGCAAGCGCATGGGGGAATCGCCTGCGGTGTATCGGCGGCTACGCGTTTGAAGTGGTCTTCACCCGTTCTTGGTGAGGCACTCTGCAAGCTCTCAGTTTTCCGGCTGCCAAACGGCATGAAAAAGCCGGAGTCTTGAGACTCCGGCTTCGATTCATACTGAGGTGACGAATTACGCAGGAACTCCGGTCAAACCTGGAGCTAGGCCGCCTTCGTCCTCGTCCTCGCGTTGAACGGGGCGTGGATCGCTGGCTTTGGGTAGCGGTGGTGGGGGCGGTGGCTTGCTCTTGTTTTCGGGCGGGTTGATTAGGCGACCGTGGGCCATGATTTCCTTGATGTGGGTGCCGTCGAGGGTTTCGTATTCCAGCAGGGCCTGGGCAATGGCGTCCAGCTTGTCCTTGTGCTTGAGGAGGATGTCCTTGGCCTGGGCATAGGATTCATCAATGAGGCGCTTCACTTCCTCGTCGATCTTTTGGGCGGTGTCCGGGCTGTAGTTGCTGCTGCCACGGCCCATGAAGGCGGCGCTTTCGTTTTCGCCGTATTCGATCATGCCGAGTTTCGTGCTCATGCCCCAGGAACAGACCATATTGCGGGCGATGCGGGAGGCCATGCGGATGTCTCCACTGGCACCGTTGGTGACATCGCCAAATTGGATTTCCTCGGCCACACGACCACCCATCGCAACCACGAGGTCGTCCAGCAGTTCGCTCTTACGGTTGTTGTGCTTGTCTTCCTCCGGCAGCCACATGGTGGATCCGAGGGAAGGGCCTCGCGGAATGATGGTGACCTTATGAAGAGGGGAAGTGTGCTCCAGCAGCTCGATGAGGATGGCGTGCCCGGCCTCATGGTAGGCGGTGTTTTCCTTCTCCTTTTCGGTGAGGGCCATGCTGCGGCGCTCGCGGCCCCAGCGCACCTTGTCACGCGCTTCTTCGAGCTCGGGATTGGTGATGGACTTCATGTTCTTGCGGGCGGCAAGCAGCGCGGCCTCGTTGAGCAGGTTCGCCAGCTCCGCGCCGGAGAACCCCGGCGTGCCACGGGCGATCTTGGACAGGTCGGCGCTGTCGGCCAGCTTCACCTTCTTGGCATGCACGCGAAGAATTTCCTCGCGGCCTTTCACATCGGGCAGATTCACGGTGACCTGGCGGTCAAAGCGACCGGGGCGCAGCAAGGCGGGGTCAAGCACATCGGCACGGTTTGTGGCTGCGATGATGATGATGCCTTCTTGGGTGTCGAAGCCGTCCATTTCAACGAGGAGTGCGTTGAGCGTCTGTTCACGCTCATCGTGACCACCGCCCATGCCATGACCGCGGTGACGGCCCACGGCGTCGATTTCATCAATGAAGATGAGGCAAGGGGCGTTCTTCTTGCCCTGCTCAAACATGTCGCGCACACGGCTGGCGCCGACACCGACGAACATTTCGACGAAGTCGGAACCGCTGATGCTGAAGAAAGGCACATCGGCCTCACCGGCAATTGCTTTGGCCAGCAGGGTCTTACCGGTGCCGGGAGGGCCGGTCATGAGCACGCCTTTGGGGATTTTGCCGCCGAGGCGCTGGAACTTCTTGGGGTCTTTGAGGAACTCGACGATTTCCTGCACTTCCTCCTTCGCCTCTTCGACGCCTGCGACGTCCTTGAAGGTGACCTTGTTGCGGTCTTGCGCGAGCATCTTGGCCTTGCTCTTGCCAAAGCTCATCGCCCCACGACCAGCGCTGCGGAGTTGCTGGCGCACGAGGAAGTAGAAGAAGGCCAGGATGATCAGCAGCGGAAGGAGAAAGCCGATGAGCGAGGACCACATGTCATTGTCGTAGAACGGGATGAGCACGAGACCGTGTTTGTCGAACAGAGCACGGAGTTCCTCCTTCTGGAACTCGATGTTCACGGCCACGCTGAACTCCTTCGACTCGTTTTTAGCAGCGTTGATCCCACCAGACTTGTTGGAATTGTCTGGTGCCGGCTCGATGGGCAGCGGCTTGCTGAG
>CAXNGR010000583.1:0-3664 GCA_964201265.1 Verrucomicrobiaceae bacterium | reverse complement strand
ATTCACCAACGAGACGAAGCCGGAACTCGCTGGCAGGGTGGATGCCATTGAGTGGTTTCGCGTGGGGCAGCTCGGTAAAATGATCTCGTTCTTCAAGAAACAGGGCGTGACGCAGACGGTGATGGTGGGCCAGATCGCGCCGAAGAACCTCTTCGACCTGCGGCCGGACTTTCGCACGCTGATCATGATGGCGAAGCTGAAGCAGCGGAACGCCGAGACGCTGTTCGGCGGCATAGCGAACGAACTGGCGAAGGACGGCATCACGCTTCTGCCAGCGACGACCTTCCTCGAAGACCTCATGCCCGGCGCGGGACACGTCGCGGGGCCGCAGATCAAAAAAAGGCGTCAGGAGGATGCGGAATACGGCTTCAAGATCGCCAAGGAGAGCAGCCGTCTCGACATCGGGCAGACGGTGGTGGTCAAAAACGGCACCGTCTTGGCCGTGGAGGCCTTTGAAGGCACGAACGAAGCCGTGAAGCGCGGCGGAGCGCTCGGTCGTGGTGGCGCGACGATGGTCAAGGTCTCGAAGCCAAACCAGGACATGCGCTTTGACGTGCCGGTCGTCGGGCCAGACACGATCCGCACGGCAGCCGGAGCCGGGGTCGATTTGATAGCTGTGGAGGCCGGGAAGACGCTGATTTTGGACCGAGCGGAGGTTTTGCGGCTGTGTGCGGAGGCGAAAGTGAGCGTGATCGCCCTGGCGTGATTTTTTTCTCGCCTTTCCGGCCCTGGTTCGGTCTAATCGTGGCGGATGGGGAGAAACCCCTGCCGCATAACATCATAACCAACCCATAAACAGACGCATACTATGAAAACGAAACGAAACCACGCCTTCACTCTGATCGAGTTGTTGGTGGTGATCACGATCATCGCGATTCTCGCGAGCTTGGCCGTGCCCGCCTTCAACATGGTTCAGACCCAGGGCAACCAGATGAAAGGTGTCAATAACTGCAAGCAGGTCATCCTCTCGCTCAAGCAGTTCGCCAAAGACTACAACAGTGCCTATCCAGACTCGGTGGCAAACCCGCAAACCGGCGGTATCGCGGCCTCAGCCAACGATGCTTTCAGGTTCATGGTTCAAGAGCAGATCGTCACGGATGAGCGCATCTTTGGCTGCCCGGCTGGCTACAACACCATCGACAACAACAGCATCGGCGTGGCTCCTGGATTTGGTGCCGCACTTCTGCCAGGGGAAAACCATTGGGCCATGACTGCAGGCCAGACCGACACCACCGTGGGCAACATGCCCATCGTGTATGAAAACCCGATTGGCAATGGCTGGCCTCCCCAGTGGAATGCCGACTCTGCCGGTCAGATCAAGCCAGGCCGCACATGGCCTGGTGGCAAGATCATCATTGGTCGTAACGATGGCAGTGTTGCCGTCGAGCCTTTGAGTGGAAAAACGGGAACTGTGGGTCCAAAGCCCATGGCTGGCGGCATGGACACCTTCACCCAGGCATCCCAGGGCCAGCCCCAGCGTGTGCTTAACATCATCGTCGGCGGCCAACAAATGGGAGGAAGCTACGGTGATCCTTCCCAAGGAGGATTCCCAGGACAGCCTGGCGGCCTCCCCGGACAGCCCGGCCTCCCCGGCGGCCTGCCTGGACAACCCGGCGGCCTTCCTGGCGGATTGCCTGGACAGCCCGGAGGACTTCCTGGTGGTCTGCCAGGCGGCCTTCCTGGCAATTGATTGACCTGATAAAACCGTTGATTTGATCGCACCGCCGGAGGCCGCAAACCTCCGGCGGTTTTTTTGTGCCAGCCTCAGACGTATTAGGCCAAAAAACTTGACCCTTTGGCCGCTTCTTCGCTTACTGTGCGGAAACATCAAGGTTGTCCTCAAACCTCGTTCACGCTTTCCCCTCGCATGCCTCAATCCACCCGACCTCATCGCCAGACAACCCGGCTTCTGGCCAGTGCTTTTTGGATCGTGATGGCGATGCTGATTCTCGCGGTGGAGGCAAAAGCCTTCGACACGGTCATTCTCGACCCCGGCCATGGTGCGCATGATCGCGGTGCTGCCATCGGTTATGTCTATGAAAAGCACCTCGCGCTCGACACCGCACGGCGCGTGGAGCAACTGCTCAAGCAGCAGGGATTAAAAGTCATCATGTCCCGCAGCCGTGATGTATTCATTCCGCTGCAAGACCGTTCTGCTTTGGGCAACAGTCGTCGGAACGCAATCTTCGTCAGCATTCACTACAACTACAACCGCGGCGGCAGCGGTGCAGGCGCTGAAACCTACTACCACTTTTCCTCCAGCTACATGCTGGCGGCTTACATTCAGGCATATCTCGTTCAGCGCACCAGCATGACCAATCGCGGGGTGAAGAGCGCAGGCTTCCACGTCATCCGCGCCACTTCGAAAAATCCCGCCGTGCTGGTGGAATGCGGCTTCGTCAGCAACTCGACCGAACGTGCTCGCATGATGACCGGTGAATACCGCAAACGCATTGCCGAGGGCATTGCGCAAGGCATCATCGCCTATCGGAAATCAAAGTGAGTCGGCAGTTCAGCGGACAGGGGATTCAACGCCTTTGACCACTTGAACCACCTCAGGTGCTGGGGTGCGGCGATCACTCCAGGCGAGAAACAGTCCGTAAACCAGCAGCGCCCCCTGGCTGAGCCAGTAGCCATAAATCTTCGGCCAGATGCCATCGGTGAAGCCATAGGCGTGCAGACCGACCCCGAGCTGGTTCACGCCGAACCAGGAGAAGATCACGATGCATCCGAGGATGAGATTGCAGCAGTGCAGGCCGATCTCGCGGATGTAGCCACCCAGGCGGGCATGCAGGATGACCAGGCACATCAGGACGATCATGAGCGCACCGTTTTCCTTCGGGTCCCAGCCCCAGAAGCGGCCCCAACTATAATTTGCCCAAATCCCGCCCAGCACCGTGCCCACGAGCGAGAGAAACAAGCCTGCGGCGATGAATCCATAGGCCACGCGGGTGAGGAAGCGGCCTTCGTCCGACTTCGGCCCAACCTTTCCAAGGAGACGCTGCACGAAGTAAATCATCGAGATCAACGCGGCCACCATGCAGGCGGCGTAGCCGAGGTTGATGAGCGGAACGTGTGTGGAGAGCCAGAAATTCGTGATGAGCACGGCCTGGAGCTGCTGGAGTGTGTCTGTGGCTTCGGAGGCTTCAAATTGAATGGCTAGGAACATGCAGGCCGTGCCACCCACGGCGGCCACGAGCAACCCGAGGCCGCGCTTCGTGATCCATTCGGCAATGAGGCCAAACAGCGCCACCGAAGCGCCAATGAAGAGAATCGTCTCATACAATGTGGTGATCGGTGGGCGCTGCATGATGATGCAGCGGATCACCACTCCCACCACGGACAGCACCGTGGCCGTTCCGAGCAGCAACCAGGCGCTGAACTTGGCGATTTTGTCAAAACGCGATCCGGGCGAGATCCACGTCAGCGCCACGGCAATGAAGCCGACGAGGAAAATCCACTGCGCGTAGAAAAAGTAGTCCGCCTTCATCGAATGGCGCTCCAAGGCGACAAACTGTGCTTCACCACGTTGCTTTGCGGCATCTTGAATCTTGGTGAGCAGATACTTTGAGGCTGCTTTGAACTTCACGGCATCCGGCAGCGCCAGATAAACCTCTTCATACATCGCCAACCAGGCAAGCTGCTCCGCTGGAACTTCTTTTTC
>CAXNGR010000582.1:0-3669 GCA_964201265.1 Verrucomicrobiaceae bacterium | reverse complement strand
CGCAACACCGTCAAGGTCGGCTTCCCCACCTCGGAGAGTTTTGCCCGCGACAGCCTGATGCGGCCCGCCCAGGTGAGTTTTCTGGAAAGCCTGGCCAAAGAGCTGACTGGGCAGGCGATGAAGTTCGAGTTCGTGCTCGATCCGAGCCTGAAAGCGCCTGAATTTTCCGAGATGGGCCTCGGTCTGCTGGATGAGCCTGCGCCCGCGCCGAAACCCAAGGCAGAGCCAAAGCCAGTGGCCAAAGAGGAGGCTCCCAAAGCCGCCGCCTCTGCTCCTGCTGCTGAGGCTCCGCCCCCGCCGCAGGTGGATGATTCGTTTTACAACGATCCGCTGATCCAGAGCGCCATGGTACGATTCAAAGCCAAGCTGGCTCCAGTTGGTTGAGTCCAATGAGACGGGACAGACGCATAAAAGGGGTTGCGGGGAACGTTTTCCCCAGCATAAAACGCGCGGCCTTTTAGGCCCAACCTTTTGCTTCGCCACCGTGCCTGTAGAAACACCTTCCTCGTCCGTCGCGGCTCCCAAGCCGTTCCTTCTCAAAGTTTTATGCTCCCTCGGGGTGATGCTCCGGCAGTGGGTGAACTCAGATTACCACCCGGAAGGTGCTGAGGCGGTGATGCAGAAGGAGGAAAAGGTCGATATGAAGCGAACCATGCCCTTCATCATCCTGCATGCCTGCTGCCTGCTGGTGTTCGTGGTGGGCTTCAGTTGGTTCGCGGTCGCGGCTGCGGCGGCTTTTTATCTATTCCGCATGTTTGCCATCACGGCGTTTTATCACCGCTACTTCTCGCACCGGGCCTACAAGACCTCGCGCCTGGGGCAGTTTCTTTTTGCGGCCATCGGAAACATGGCCTGCCAGCGTGGTGCCCTGTGGTGGGCCTCGACGCACCGGCATCATCACAAGCATTCGGATGACGAGCACGACATCCATTCTCCGCGTCAGAAGGGTTTCTGGTGGTCGCACCTGGGCTGGATCACCAGCCAGCGCAACTTTCCCACCGACTACAGCCGCATCAAGGATCTGGCGAAGTTCCCGGAACTCGTGTTTTTGAACCGTCATGACATGCTCGTACCGTTGGTGATGGGCGCGGCGATCTATGGCGTAGGCATGCTGCTGGAGACGTATGCTCCCGGACTCGGCTGCACCGCGAATCAGCTTTTCGTTTGGTGCTTCTTTGTCAGCACGGTGGTGCTCATGCACGGCACTTTCTTCATCAACTCCCTGGCGCATGTGTTTGGCCGCCGCCGTTATGAAACCTCGGACGACAGCCGCAACAGCCTCATCCTCGCGCTCATCACCCTGGGCGAGGGGTGGCACAACAACCACCACCGCTATCAATACAGCGCCCGTCAGGGCTTCGAGTGGTGGCAGATCGACATCAGCTACTACATCCTCAAAGCAATGTCGTGGTTCGGCATTGTGTGGGATTTGAAGCCGGTGCCGACAAAGATCCGCGAGGAGCGCGGCCCAGTGGTTTAATCCGGTGCCCGACAGGTTGTTGTTTGGCGGGCGTAAACCAACTCCCCTCATGGAGTCAGACGCCCCATTCACAACCGCTGCCAAAGCACCGCCTCGCCCCCTCGTGAGGTATTTTGCGGCGGCTCTGCTCTTGGCACTCGCGGTGCATCTGCTGTTGCTGGTTTTCTTGGCGGTCGTGGTGGAGTTGGGTCGCCCGTCGCCGCAGGCGGCGATCCTGGCGTTCACGCAGGCGGAGGCATCTGGCCAGACCCCGAAAGTCTCAAAGACTCTGCCTGCTGATGAGATGGCAGTGCCTCCGCCTCATCAAGTCTTGGACGCCTCCGTTCATGGTTCTTTGTCACTACCCATGCCGCAGAGAACGGTTTCACCCGTGATGAAACTGGGAGAAGCGAAGCCCATTTTTCATGGCGGGGGCGGCATGGGGCTGCCGCTGGCGATGCGGAGCCGCAGTAGCATGGACAGCCGCATGAAAATTCTGTTGGAGCGAGGTGGGTTGCCGGGAGCTGAGGGCGCGGTGCAGCGGGCGCTGGACTGGCTGGTGAGTGTGCAGAATGAGGACGGCTCCTGGGGCAAGACTTACAAGGTGGCGATGACCGGTTTCGCGGTGCTGTGCTTTTTGGGGCATGGAGACACCCCGGATTCAGCGGAATACGGTCGCCAGGTGACGCGAGGCGTTCAGTTCCTCACCGAGGTCTCATCAAAAAATGAAGGGCTGATGTCAACCGTGCCGAGATCCAACGGTGCCTGCTACGAGCACGGGATCGCCACCTATGCGCTGGGTGAGGTGTATGCGATGGCGAGGTTCGGCCAGAAGAACCTGGGGCCGGTGGTCGAGGCCTTTGATCGAGGGGTGCGGATCATTCTTCAAGGGCAGACCGAAGCAGGCGGCTGGTTGTACAATTACAAGCCCGGCCTCAATGGTGACATGTCAGTCACAGGCTGGCAGTACCAGGCTTTGAAGGCCGCACGGCAGACACGTCTGAATTTTCCCACGCTGGAAAAGCAGATTCAAAAGACCGAGCGCTTCCTCCTGAACATGCGCGGTCCGCGAGGAGGCTTTGGCTACCAAGATCCGGCGGACAAGGCATCGCTGACGGGTGTCGGAGTTCTGGGCCTGCAAATGTTCAATCCCCAGGATCACCGGCTGGCCATCATTGAAGGGCTGCAACTCATCCTTGATTCGTATGGGCGGAAGAGATGGGCTGGGGCCGATGTCTATGCTTGGTATTACAACACGCAGGCGGCCTTCAATTTCGGCGGAGCTGCCTGGGAGCGCTGGAATGCGGTGTTTCAGAAGGAACTGCTGCAAAACCAGCAACTGGACGGCCGCTGGCGTCACTTGTCCGCCGGCAAAGCGAAGTTCGACTCTGATCTTTTCTGCACCGTGCTCTGCACGCTGATGCTGGAGGTGTACTACCGGTATCAGCCGCCAGCGACTCATTAAGATCAACCCGTCGTGCGCAGGCCGGAGGCGATGGCGTTGATGGAGATCAGCAAATCGGAAACCATCGCGTCGGCGGCCTCGGTTTTGCCAGCGGCGCTGAGGGCACGCCAGTCGCGCAGCAGGGCGATCTGCTGATGGTGCAGCACCTTGAGCGGTTCCTCGCGAATGTTAAGCGTGTAGGCGAGCCGTGGGCGGCGTGCTTCGAAGGTGCCTTGGAAGAGGTCGTCGATGATGCTCCGGGTGGTCTCGTATTCGGTGAGGATGGTGCTCAGGAAGCGCTCACGCACAGCCGTGTCTTCCACGAGGCCTGCGTAGGCGCTCATGAGGCCCGTGTTGGCGCTGACGAGGGAGCTTTCGATGTTGGTGAGGACGTAGCGCAGGAAGGCGGAGCCGGGGAGCGCTGCGGCGAGGGTGGCGTAGCCCTTGGGATCTTCGGTTTTGAGTTTTTGCAAGGCGCTACCGGCGCCGAACCAGCCGGGAAGGTAAAAACGGGACTGCGTCCATGAAAAGACCCAGGGAATGGCGCGCAGGTCGTCCAGCGAGGCCTGGCCGGTGCGGCGGGCGGGGCGGGAGCCGATGCGGGAGTTTTCCAGCGCGTCGATCGGCGTGGCCTGGCGGTAAAACTTCATGAAGTCCGGGGCCTGCAGCAGGGCGCGGTAGGCATCCCGGCTGTCGGCGGCGAGCTTGTCGAAGAGCGGTTCGAGCGCCGGGTGCGCACGCGATTCGGTGCTGCGGTGACGCGCCG